>JAPLPC010000584.1:3869-12096 GCA_026400425.1 Hyphomicrobiales bacterium
GGCTGATGGGGCTCGGCGGCGCCATCGTCTTCATCGAGCCCAGTCCCTATGAGATCTTCGCGCTGACCTCGGTCGTCGTATTCGCCGCCACCGGCCTGCGCATGCGCCCCGCCTTCCTGCCATTGGCGCTGCTGCTGTTCGTGCTGAATCTCGGCTACACGATCTGCGCGGTGCCGCTGCTGGATCAACAGCCGATCGTCTATTGGATCCTGACGTCCTGGTACATGGCGGTCACCGCGATCTTCATCGCCCTCGTCGTCTCGGAAGACACCGCGGCCCGGCTGCACTATCTGCGCTCCGGCCTCATCGCTGGCGCCGTGATCGCCTCGCTGGCGGGCATCGCCGGCTATCTGCGCCTGACGCCGGGCGAATTGTTCACGCTGTATGGCCGCGCCGCCGGCACGTTCAAGGATCCGAACGTGTTCGGTGCCTATCTGGTGCTGCCCGCATTGTTCTGCCTGCAAAGCGTCGTCAGCGATCGCTTCGGCCGTTCGCTGCGCTCGACCATCCTGCTCGGCATCATCACCCTGGCGCTGCTGCTTGCCTTCTCGCGCGCCGCCTGGGGCCTGCTGGCGTTGACGGCGGCGTTCATGCTGTTGCTGATGATGCTGACCAGCCAGACCAACCGCCAGCGCTCCCGTATCGTCGTCATGGCGATCGCCGCCCTCGTAGCCGTGGCTCTCGTGCTGATGATCCTGCTGCAGTTCGACTTCATCCGCGACATGTTCGAGCAGCGCGCCTCGTTCGACCAGAAATATGACGAGGGTCGCTTCGGTCGTTTTGGCCGCCATCTGCTCGGCGCGCAAATGGCGCTCGATCTGCCGCTCGGCATCGGTCCGCTGCAGTTCAACAAGTTCTTCCCGGAAGACACGCACAATTCCTTTCTCAATGCCTTCATGTCCGGCGGCTGGATATCGGGCGTGGTCTATCCGGCGCTGGTGTTCACCACCGCGCTGATCGGATTTCGCTACATCTTCGCGCGGACACCGTGGCAGCGCCCCTATCTCGCAGTGTTCTCGGCCTATCTCGGCACCGTCGGCGAAGCCTTCATCATCGACACCGATCACTGGCGCCACTTCTGGCTGATGCTCGGATTGATGTGGGGCATGTTCGTTGCCACCCAGCGCCACATGGCAAACACACGCCATGCAACCGAACACGACGTCGCTCACCTGCAGGGAATCCCCGCACGATGACGGAAGCCACGATCCGCATCGCCGTGCTGGTGCCCTGTTTCAACGAAGCCGCCGCCATCGGTCAGGTCGTGCATGATTTTCGCGCCGCGCTGCCGATGGCCGAGGTCTATGTCTACGACAACAACTCCGCCGACGACACGGTGGCGATCGCGGCTGCGGCGGGCGCCCATGTGCGCTCCGAGCGGCATCAGGGCAAAGGCCATGTGGTCCGTCGCATGTTCGCCGATGTCGATGCCGACATCTATGTGATGGTCGATGGCGACGCCACCTATGACGCGGCGAGCGCACCGGCCATGATCGCCAAGCTGATCGACGAGCGTCTCGATATGGTGGTCGCCCATCGTATCGGCGATGACAGCACGGCCTACCGCACCGGGCACCGCACCGGCAATTTTCTGCTGACGCGCTTTCTCGCCGATACGTTCGGCCGCGGCTTCGAGGATATCCTGTCCGGCTACCGCGTGTTCTCGCGGCGTTTCGTCAAGACCATTCCGGTGCTGTCCGACGGTTTCGAGATCGAGACCGAACTCAGCGTTCACGCGCTCGAATTGTCGATCCCCACCGCGGAAATGCGGACGCCGTATTATGCAAGGCCGGCCGGTTCGCACAGCAAGCTGAACACCTGGCGCGACGGCTTGCGCATCGTCGGCACCATCCTGAAACTGTATCGGTCCGAAAAGCCGCTGCGGTTCTTCACGACGATCTCCATCACGCTGGCGGCGATGTCGGTGATCCTCGCGATCCCGCTGTTTCTAACCTATGTGGAAGAGGGCATCGTGCCTCGCTTCCCCACCGCGATCCTCTCTACGGGCATCATGCTGGTCGCGGTGATCGCGCTGTTCTCCGGACTGATCCTCGACACGGTGTCGCGCGGCCGCCGCGAAGCCAAGCTGTTGCGTTATCTGTCCGAGCCCTGGATCGGGCGCTAGTCCAACCAACGCCTCGAGAGATCTGATCGAGGACATCCGTTTCGCAAACGAAAACAGCCCCGCTTGCGCGAGGCTGCTGCCGGAAAATGATCGAACGCGTTAGCGGACGATGATCGTCTTGGTACGGCCGCCGTGATAGCCGTGGCGATGACCGTGACGCGGGGCCATATAGCCGCGGTGACGGTAGCCGGGACCACGATGATAGCCGGGACCGCGGTGATAACCGCGATGGCCGCCATGATAACCGCCGCCGCCGATCTGGACATTGATGCCCTGTGCTGCAGCAGGAGCAGCCGGGGTGCCGATATAGAGTAGACCGGCAGCTGCCAGCAGAGCCAATTTCTTGAACATGATGTCCCTTCCTGTGAAAACTGTGGTGACAAGTCCGTGAATGGCCGAAGGTTCCGGGGTAGTCGTCGAAGCCTCGGAGGCAATGACGTCGCGTACCTTTAAGGTATCGACGTCCTGTCATATGGGAACCGCGGGGTCACACACGGCGTTGCTCGGGCATGAACAACGCTGAAAACGACTTCATCGACAAGAATCCGCAGGGCAAGTCCGAGCCTGAAGCTTCGGACGGAGACGACAAGACCTCCCCTGCCGGCACGCACGATAAACCGGAACTTACGGATCATCATAAAACGCCCGGCACCGGCATGCTGTCGGACGAACAAAGCGACGAGGTCGAGGGACCGAGTGGGTGACACGCAGATAGAGTAACGCTCGTCTGTCACAGGAGCTTCTTATCCGGTTGGTAACCTCGCCTTAACCATCGCGACTCACAGTGATGACCAACACAACGCGGGCCGGATGTACGCCCGTGTGGAAATGGCTCGGAACTTCCGGTTCCGGGTCATTTTTGTTTTGAGGTCTGGTTCCACGGACGGTTTCAGATGGCTGCATTGCTGCGCCGACGTGAACCATGCACGATGCTCGCCGTTGCCCTTCCGACAACAAGGAGACGCAGCATGAAGAAGTTTGTCGTCGCGCTTGCGAGCGGAAGCGCGCGGCGGCCGCAACGCCGCCATCGGCTTCGGTCTCGCAGCCGGCGCCCTCGCCGCCGGCGCGGCCGCCAGCGGCGCCTATGCCTACGGTCCCGGCTACTACGGCGGCCCTCGCTACTACGGCGGCGGTCCGCGCTATTACGGCGGCCCGCGCTACTACGGCCACCGCCACTATGGCCACCGTTATTACGGCCACCGCCACTACGGCTACTATTGATCGCACACAACGACGAAAGGCCCGGAGCAATCCGGGCCTTTTCGTTATGCGTCAATTTCCGAAAACATAATGGTCGGAGCGAGAGGATTCGAACCTCCGACCCCTAGTCTCCCAGACGTGGGGGCTTCGCTGATATCGTTCAGCAATTTCTGTCAACCGATCGAAAGTCTCGGCTTTGATTCGAATAAGGAAATCAGTTCGTTTGTAAACCGCGAGGTGGGGTCATGAGCGAGCTTGAGGAGACAGTCGCGAGAGCTATCTGCGAAGCGAACCTGCTGCAGACGCATTGGTTCCACTCACTCACTGACGACGGCAAGCGCGAAGAAATCGAAAACTCTACTGAGTTGTGGGAACAGGAAGCCCGCGCCGCTATCGCCGCCATGCCCATGCCAGAGCCGGGCGGCTGGCAGCCTATCGGTCTGCGGTATCTGGAAGACTTGGCTAAGGATTGTGAGGAGTGCGCTGCCGACGCTTGCAACGACGGCGACAAGGGCCTCAAGCGCTCGTGGTTGTCTGTTGCCTATCGCATCCGGCACGCCGTCAAAGCCCTCGCCCCCGCCCCGGAGGCCCAGCCATGAGCGAATTGATCGTTATGATGTTTGTCGTGTGGATCTGGTTCATGACGGCATTCTGCTGGTTCTGTCCGCGGATTTTTGGCGGATGGCTTGCAGATGTTGCCATCGCTTACCGCAAAGTCATGGAGCGCCAGCCATGACCCCCAAATGGCAAAGCCCCCGCCGTCTATCCCAGCCCGTAGCCAAGGTTCCAGTCACGCGTGAGACTGAGAACGCCAAGCGCAAGCTGGCCGCTCAGTCGTCGCTCGCTCAGCACCGCCGCCGCGGATACCGCAGGAGCGTCCGATGAGCGCAGCGCAGACTTCCCATCACCGCGTAGCCTCCCATCGAGACGCCAACCATGGAGGTCGGCCATGACGCATGTAGCATCAAAGGGATGGGGGAACTCGTCCCGAGACAGAGTTGTCCAAGCAATCGCTATGCGCGTGGCTCAGACTGCCAGCGGGTCTCGTCCGGACTGGACGATGGGAGAGATGGCCGACATTGCGATCGAGGCGATTACGGGAGCAAAAAACCAGCCGGCTACCGATTCTGCGCCTTCTCCTGCCGCTTCAGCTCTTTCTCCACGGCCTCGCGAATGAACTCGGCGCGCTTGTTCTCGCCAGCAACAGCATCGATGCGCTCGGCCATGCCTTCCGGCAGCCGAACCAACATCGGTTTCACGTTCATCGGAGGTCGCCCCATGCGGGACGGCCTATCCGATATCGGAATTTCTGTCAAAACCGCCTCCTAAGCGATATCTCTTATTGACTGTATAACCGATATCGCTTATATCTTCAATCACAAACAACGGAGCAAGGAAATGACCCAGATCACACGCCAAGACGCCCGCCGCGAACAGATGCTCCGCGAACTTGCCTCGGACCTCGCTGATCTGGTCGAAAGCGGTGACATAACCGACATCGAAGCTAACGAGTGGCTGGCGCGCAAGGCAGATCAGTGGAGCTGACCATGCCCTGGGTCGCGCCGATCATCGGCTATTCCGACAACATGGGCGTTCTTCGGTGCAGCGAATGCGCCGAGGAACGCCATCGGAACAGAGCCGTCCCCGGGGACTCGTGGTTCGGCGCCGACGACGAGTGCGAGGTCTGCGGTTGGCGTTTTCAGCACATCCCTACCAGCCGCTATGTCCAAGTATCGCACACACGAGAAGCTCCAGATCTACGGAGATCGATACTGGCACGCGGATGCGTCACCATTGATCCTCTCACGGTAAACGCAGAATGACGGTGATCCTCACACCAACTGCAGCCGTTGACGCGGTTTGCCATGAAGAACAGCTTCGCATCTGGGCGCACGATCACATCGTCGGGGCGCTCTCGATGGCCGGCTATCTCCGCGAAGACCTCAGTTATGACGACGAGATTGATCTGGAGCAGATGCTCATGCGGGAAATCAGAAGCATCGTCCAGAGCGCAATGGATCACCCCGAAGCATATACGGTTCGCCGCAGGGCTCCCGCGCTCAGCTCCAAGGACGGCACGGGAGGTGCGGCATGACGCGGCTGGCGGACCAGATCGAGGTCGCCCGCGCGCACCTAGCGCATCTGGAGCGGCAAGCGAATACAGCGACATGCGCCGAGATCGGGCACGATTGGATCTCCAAGGGCGGGGCAAATTGCGGATGTCACAAAGACGCCTGCTGCTCGATCCCCGTTCACGAGTGCTCGCGCTGTGGCGGGTGCGACTATGGCGAGAACAAATGGGCCGCCGATCACATCGCGCAGTGCGAACACAAGAACCCGCCCGAGATCTGCCCGTGCTGCTACCGCACCGACGAAGACTATAGCGAGCGCGTCAGCAAGGGTCTTGAGCGCGGCGACTTCGCCTGCCTCGACGCGTGGCACAGCCACGACCACCTACGCACTCAACCCGCATCACTGCCAGCACAGGAGAACGATCGTGGCTAAACTCTCCGATTCACAGATCAAAGCATTGCAGAAGATGGCTGAACATTACGGCACGGCTGGTGTCCGCTTTCAAACCGGAGAGTCGTTGCTGAACAGAGGGCTGGCCGCACGCTATACGCAACGCGTCGTGGCGGCTGATTACGTCACTTGGGACGCCATTACCCCGCAACGCTGGTGCTCACCGGATCAGCCAGCCGAGATCCACGAGTGGTTCATAACCAAAGAGGGCCGCGCCGCCCTCCAGGAGGCAGGACGATGAGGATCACCCGCAAACAGCTTGAAGCCGCCGCGCGCGAATGCTTGGCCGCTACCGGCTTCGAATATGCCGGCGAGTCCCTGCTTGCCTGCGCCGAGTCCAAAGACCCCAAAGTCTACAATCCGCGCGCCGCCAAGGCGGTCGCCGACGCTCGTAAAATCCTCAAGGCTGGAGCAGCACGATGACCCGCGAAACTGCCGTCAAAGCGATCGAGGCGTGGCGTGCCAACCCGGCCACGACGTTCACGCCGGCGAACATCCTGCGCGAGTTCGGCGACGACATCCTCACGGCCCTCCGCGATCCTGCCCCAGAAGCGCGCACCTCCCGATGGCGTTACGAAATCCAAGACGGACCAGAAGGTGAATTCAAAAACGCGGAGTTCGCGCAGGTTTTTGACGACAGGGGCGCGTCGGTAGGCACGGTCAAACTTCATCACGCCTTCATGATCGTCGGCAGCATCAACAACGACGAAGTGGTGACAATCGAAACGCCGCCAATCCCGCCTCTTTTGCAGCGTGAGTGGATGGCGCAGGCATTGTTCGAGGTTGATGCGCCCGATCACCTCGAATGGGAAGATGTCGGGATCGACAAGCGGGAACGGTATCTGTGTTTGGCGGACGCAGCGATCCGCAGGAACAACACATGCCCATAGGAACACCCCAACCCTTTCGAGGCGGCCAAGGCATTGTCGATTGGCTTTTGGTAGCAGTCGTCGCTTTCGTCGTTATTGCCATTTTACTTTGGAGCGCATCATGAGCGGTAAGGATCATTTTGAAAAGGATCCCTTTGACCCTGATGCTTACGAAGCGTTTAAACGCGCGGTAGCGTCACGCGGGTCGCGGCCTTCGATACCGAACGATGCCGGAATCGAAGCGCCTGAGGAAATCGCCGAGCGCGGCCGCGCCATGTTTCGTCGCGCCTTGATGCAGGCTGACGCTGACGATCTACAGGAAGACTTGCGGCAGATGCTTGAAGCGCTCGGTATGTCGGATCATGCTCGCCCGTATTCACCGCACCGCGTATTCCAGGAAGCGCTGAACGAGATGAAGCGGCAGCTTGCCGCAGTCCCTCGCTCTGCTGCAATAGTCGCCGCCCCCACCACCTCGCCCGAGCCGGATGCGGTGAGGGCAAGCGGAAAGGCGCTCGTGCGACAACTTCGATCGACCATGCACCGCTTAGATGGACAGGCTTATTCAAGCCTGTTGTCGCAGTTGAACGAGTTCGACGCCGCCCTCAGCGCGCCAGTAGCCGGGACGGACCATATTGCCGAAGTCGGGAAATTGGTTGGTGGCGCGCCAGTAGCCGGGGCGTGGCAGGACATCAGCACCGCGCCGAAGGACCGCGAAATTCTCGCGGTGCGGATCGAATGGTGGGAGCCGGAAAACGGCAATCACCGCTGGATACACGGCAACATCCGGCAGACCAAATGGGATGCTGAACGCCAGCGCTTCGGCTTCAACCACGAGAAGCAGCCGACGCATTGGACGGAAGTCCCGGCTATCCCTGCTCTGCCGATCCCTCGCAACCACGGCGAAGGTGGAGGGCCGCGGTCATGAAGAACGGATATCGCAACACCCGACTAGGTCGCCTGCACTATCGGAAAGCGAAGAAGCTCTGGACGCTTCGGTCTGACGGACGAAGCGGGCCGCAGGTTTCGCGCGGCTACGCTCGACACGTTCGCAAGATGAAGGCCGCTCGCAATGACCGTGGGAGCGAGGCGCGATGACACATACGACAAACACAATCGCGGTCAGTGAGCCCGTCGATATCGAGGACATGCTCCGCAAGTGGAAGGCGCTCCCTTCACGTCAGACGCGCGAGATTAGGCTGTCGTCGCACCCGATGGTGCCGGAAGGCAAACAGGTTCTTTGGCGCAATGGGGAAGTCGTCTGCATTGTCAGCGTCGGCGACCGCTTCGGAGACCAGACCGGCGATGTCGCGTTCGACCACATTCAAATGAACCCCGCCGAATATGAGCGGTTCGAAAAGGCTTCCGCGCTCACGGTCAAGCACGGAACCGATGGTGCGGTATGAAACGGCCAATTGAAGTTGCTGATTTACAGGTCGCAGACGTTCGAGGCTGGCTCGAAGAGCGTCTCGATAATTGTCATCGTCTGGCGGTCACGAAGACCGGCGACGAC
>JAPLPC010000294.1 GCA_026400425.1 Hyphomicrobiales bacterium
CGCGCGCGACGCCAGGCCGGCACCGGACGGCAGCACTCTGGACCTGCGCGCCAAGCTGCCCGCACCATGCCGGCACGCCAGCATTCTCGCTTTGAGTGCCGAGGAACATTACGTGCGCGTGCGGACCGATCGCGGCGATGGCCTGATTCTGATGAATTTCACCGCCGCCATCGAGGCGCTCGGCGACGGCGCCGGCGTGCGGATCCATCGCTCGCACTGGGTGGCGCGACGTGTTGCGACCGAGGCGGTGGTGAAGGGCCATCGCAAAGGCCACCCGACCATCCGTGTCGACGACGACACCGTGCTGCCTGTGAGCCGCGCCGGCCGCAAACTGCTCAACGATCTCCGCTCCGAATAGCCAGCGCCATGCGAAGCATTGCGATGCGTTGCGCGGTGGCGCGACGCGTGGCCTATTTTACGAGGCCGATCTCGCGATAGTATCGCAGCACGCCGGGATGGATCATCGCCAGTTCCGGCGCCGCCGCGACCGTATTGCCGGCCGTGGTTTCCCTGGCTTGCGCCAGCCGTGCGCCCAGCGCCGCTTCGGCGCCGTGCAGCGTCTTGGCCAGCCGATAGGCGACGTCGTCCGGCAGCGTTTCGCGCGCGAGGATATAGCTCCAAGACCCCACCGAGGCGATTGGCACCGGCTGCTGCGGATAGCTGTTCGCACCGATCAGCAAAGGCTTGAGAAAACTATGCTTGCCGCGGATTTGCGCGATCTCCGCCGCATCCGGCGCGATGAACCGCGCGCCGCCGGGGCTGCCGCTCATCGCCTTGAAGCCAGGCCATCCGATCCCCGCGCCCCACAGTGCCGCGACGCGTCCGTCCAGCACCATGGCCGGCCCCTCGCCCGCGCTGTCGAGATAGACAGCCTGGAAATCCTTGTCCTGGTCGAGGCCCAATCCGTCGAGCACGTAGCGTGACAGGAACACGAGCCCCGAGCCTCTGGCCCCGAATGCCACCGGCTTGCCGATGAGATCGCGGATCGTCTTGTAGGGGCTATCAGCTCGCACCACGAACATGCCGGGGTTGGAATAGACCGCCGTCAGGATCTTCAGTTTCGTCGGCGACCGTTTGATGCCCTTGAAGGCTTCGTAAGCCGGCTCCCCGGCCACCAGCGCAAGATCGAGCTTGCCGTCTTCCAGCAGCGGGATGTTTTCGGTGGAGCCCTTGGTGTTCCTGGTCTGAAGCTTCAGCGTGGGATCGGCGGCGTTCATCACCTCGGCGAACGCATCGCCGTAGAGCGGGAAGCCGCCGCCCGGCGTCGCCGTGCCAAAGCTCAGCGTCATCGGTGACATGATCGGTTGCATGGGGGTCGTCGCTCCCTGTTGCGCCGTTGCAGGTCCCGCCATCAGCAGCGCGGCACAGATCCACAAACCGAATTTCATGAAACGCCCTCACCACCCGACAATCGGCCATCAGCCGAGATAGGCAAATGCCTCATTCTATGAAAGCATGGCGACAACGGGCAGCAAAGCCCGATCGTCGCTGCCCCGCCAATACCGCTTCGGTTTTGCCGACTTGGTGTTGTGGTGCGGCTATAACAGAGGGAGGGACTATGCTTGCGCATCTGCGTGCGATGATCCTGTGCATCATCGCTTTCGTCACTATCGCCAGTCCCGCATCGGCGGCTGGCTATCCCGAACGCCCGGTGCGATGGCTGATCGGCTTCGCCGCCGGCGGCCCCGTCGACATCGTCGCCCGCATCATGGCGCAGTGGCTGTCGGATCACTTCGGCCAGCAATTCATCGTCGAGAACCGCGCCGGCTCCGGCGGCAACCTCGCCGCCGCGGCTGCCGTGACGTCGGCACCGGACGGCTATACGCTGCTGTTCGTGGCGCCGAACAACGCCATCTCCACATCGCTCTACAAGAAGCTGCCTTACGATTTCCTGCGTGACACGACGCCGGTGGCCAGCATCATGCAGTTGACCAATATGATGGTGGTGTCCAACGCGACGCCCGCAAAGTCCATCAAGGAATTCATCGATTACTGCAAGGCCAATCCCGGCAAGATCGCCTATGCGTCGTCGGGCAATGGCACCTCGGTGCACATGTCGGCCGAATTGTTCAAGGCGATGACGAAGTGCGAGATGACCCATGTGCCCTATCGCGGCTCGGCCATCGCCTACCCCGACATCATTTCGAACAAGGTGCAACTGATCTTCGATAATCTGCCCACCGCGCTGGAGCAATCCCGCGGCGGCAATGTCCGCGCGCTCGGCGTCACCTCGCCGCAGCGCTGGCCCATCGTGCCGGACGTCCCGGCCATCGCCGAGACGGTACCGGGTTTCGAGTCGATCGGCTCCTACGGCGTTTCGGCGCCGAAGGGCACACCGCCGGAGATCGTCGCCGCGCTGAACAAGGCGGTGGGCGAAGCGTTGAAGGATCCGAAGCTGGTCGCCCGGCTCGCCGATACGGGCGGCGTGCCAAAGCCGATGTCGCCGGAGGACTTCGGCAAACTGGTCGCCTCCGAAACGGAGAAGTGGCGCAAGGTGGTGGAATTCGCCGGCGTCTCAGTGGACTGACCGGGACCGCGCGGCCGGACGCAACGCGCCCGGCCGCGTTCAGCCTAGACGCTGACGGCAACCATGACGGGCAGCAGATCGGTGCTGGCGACCGCGCCCACCAGCAGATAGGCAAA
>JAPLPC010000136.1:0-8155 GCA_026400425.1 Hyphomicrobiales bacterium
CATGGGTCAGTTGCACCGAGCCGCCGGTGAGGAACACGGCCTCGATATCGGCCGGCTTCAAGCTCGCCTGCGACAGGCAGATACCGATCCGAGCCTCTATGCGGTCGGCCAGCGTCTGGGTGTGGCTGACGAGTTCCTTGCGCGCCAGGCCGGCTTTGAGACCGGGCTTCAGCCAATCCAGCGCAATGCTCGATTTCGGTTTGTCGGACAGGCCGATCTTGGCCCCCTCGACCTCCATCGCCAGCGTGTGGCCGCGCTGCTCCTCCAGCACGCGCAGCAGGCGATCGAGCAATTCCGGCTGCTGCGCTTCATAGCGCACCTGCCGGATCTCGTTCATCACCCGGGAATCATACATCCGGTTGATGCTCGACCATGTGGCGAGGTCGTGGAAATAGCCGGAGGGCACGTCGAGCCCGGCGCGCTTCATCGCCGAACGATAACCGAGCAAGGGCATGACGACGCCAAGACTGAGCAGGCGATCGAAATCGGTGCCGCCGATGCGCACGCCGTCATTGGCGAGAATGTCGTCCTTGCGATCGGCATGGCGGTGCCGCTCCGGCGACAGCCGCACGATGGAGAAGTCCGACGTACCGCCGCCGATATCGGCGATCAGCGCGATCTCTTCCGCATTGATCTGGCGCTCGTAATCGAGCGCTGCGGCGATCGGTTCGAACTGGAACGAGACATCGGTGAAGCCGATATCCTTGGCGATCCCGAGCAAGACATCCTCAGCCTTGCGATCGCCGGCCGGATTGTCATCGACGAAAAACACCGGACGGCCGTGCACCACCTGGCGCAGTTCGCCGCCGGTTGCGGCCTCTGCACGCCGCTTCACGGCGCCGATATAATTGCCGATGACGCTGCGAAAGCCGATGCGCTCACGGCCGACGCGCGTGGTCTCGTCGATCAGCGAAGTGCCGAGCACCGATTTCAGGCTGCGCATCAGGCGTCCGGGCACGCCATCGACATAGGCTTCCATCGCCTTGCGCCCGATCAGGGCGCCGGTATCGGCCTTGTAGAAGATGGCGCTCGGAATCGTGGCATGCGCATCTTCCAGCGCAGCCAGAACCGGGACGTCATTGATGATGCTACCGAGCGTCGTGTTCGACGTTCCAAAATCCAGACCGCAAATCGACATGACCGCTCCAAAAGGACGGTCCGTCTACACAGTTCGGCGGATACGATCCAGCACTATATTTTTGCACAGCAATATAGCTGCAACGCGCGCAATCATTACGAAATCACGAAGCCTTTTCAAAGCGGAACAGACGATTCACAGACCAATCTGCGGCCGCGATCAGGGTTGATGAATCGCCGAAGCCCGGTCCATAACCCGCTGACGACGGCGGGATGACCGCTACAGACTTTCGAAGGAATGGCGACGCGTGGCAAACATCAATCAGAAGATCGCAGACGAACTTGGCGTGCGCGAACAGCAGGTCGCGGCGACGGTGGAACTGCTCGACGGCGGCGCCACCGTGCCGTTCGTCGCGCGCTACCGCAAGGAAATCACCGGCGGTCTCGACGACGCGCAATTGCGCACGCTGGAAGAGCGCCTGACCTATCTGCGCGAGCTCGAAGACCGCCGCAAGGTGATCCTGGAATCGGTGCGTGAACAGGGCAAGCTCGACGCCAGTGTCGAAGCCGCCATCATGACCGCCGACACCAAGGGACGGCTGGAAGACATCTATCTGCCGTTCAAGCCGAAGCGCCGCACCAAGGCTGAGATCGCCAAGGAAGCCGGCCTGATGCCGCTGGCGGACATCCTGCTCGCCGAGCCGCAGAACGATCCGAAGGTGATGGCGGAAGCTTACGTCAATGCCGACAAGCAGGTTGTCGACGTCACCGCCGCCCTCGACGGCGCGCGCGCGATCCTCGTCGAACGTTTTGCCGAAGACGCCGACCTGATCGGCGCGCTGCGCGAGCAGATGTGGTCGAACGGCGTGATGGCCTCGAAGGTGCGCGACGGCAAGAAGGCCGAGGGCGAGAAATTCAAGGACTATTTCGACTTCTCGGAGCCGCTGCACAAGCTGCCGTCGCATCGCGTGCTGGCGCTGTTCCGCGGCGAAAAGGAAGAAGTGCTCGACCTCACGATGCTGCCCGAGCCGGTGCCGGCGACGCCCCCCACCACGATCACGCCAAGCTCGTATGAGATGAAGATCATGGCGCGCGTCGGCGTTTCCGACAAAGGCCGCCCCGGCGACAAGTGGCTGACCGATACGGTGCGCTGGGCCTGGCGCACCAAGATCCAGGTGCATCTCAATATCGATTTGCGGATGCGGCTGTGGACTTCCGCAGAAGAAGAAGGCGTGCGCGTGTTCGCCTCCAACCTGCGCGACCTGCTGCTGGCAGCGCCTGCCGGCGCGCGCGTCACCATGGGCCTCGATCCCGGTTTTCGCTCCGGCGTGAAGACCGCCATCATCGATGCCACCGGCAAAGTCGTCGCGACAACGGCGATCTTCCCACATGAACCGCAGCGGCAGTGGGATGCAGCGTTGGCAACGCTCGGCAAGCTCGCCGTGCAGCACAAGGTCGAGCTGATCGCCATCGGCAACGGCACCGCGTCGCGCGAGACCGACAAGCTTGCGACCGATCTGCTCAAGCTGTTGCCGGACCTGAAGATGACCAAGATCGTGGTCTCGGAAGCCGGCGCGTCGGTGTATTCGGCTTCGGCCTTCGCCTCGGAAGAACTGCCCGAGCTCGACGTCACCCTGCGCGGCGCCGTCTCCATCGCGCGCCGCCTGCAGGACCCTCTGGCCGAGCTGGTGAAGATCGATCCGAAAGCGATCGGCGTCGGCCCGTGAACGGCGTCGGCGTTGATCTCAATACGGCATCCGCACCGTTGCTCGCACGCGTGTCGGGCATCGGTAGCGGGCTCGCCCAGAGCATCGTGCAGCACCGCGATGCCAATGGCCCGTTCAAGTCGCGCAAGGGGCTGAAGGATGTGCCACGTCTCGGCCCCAAGGCATTCGAACAATGCGCCGGCTTCCTGCGCATCCATGACAGCGAGGACCCGCTGGATAAATCCGGCGTGCATCCGGAAGCCTATCCGCTGGTGCGCAAGATCATCGAAGCCACCAAGAGCGACATCCATGCACTGATCGGCAATGCCGAAGTACTGCGCAAGGTGCAGCCGAAGAGCTTCGTCGATGACACGTTCGGTCTGCCGACGGTCACGGATATTCTGAAAGAACTCGAAAAGCCCGGCCGCGATCCCCGCCCCGCCTTCAAGGCCGCGGTGTTCATGGAAGGCGTCGAGAAGGTCTCCGACCTCAAGCCCGGCATGATCCTCGAAGGCACCGTCACCAATGTCGCCGCCTTCGGCGCCTTCGTCGATGTCGGCGTGCATCAGGATGGCCTGATCCACATCTCGGCGATGTCAAAGACCTTCATCAAGGATCCGCGCGAGGTGGTGAAGCCCGGCGACATCGTCAAGGTGAAGGTGCTCGAGGTCGAGGTCGATCGCAAGCGCATCGCCTTGTCGCTGCGCATGGACGATCCGATCGGCGCCAAGGCCGAGCGTCCGAAAGCCGATCGCGGCCCGCGCTTCAGCGAGAAGAACATGACGTCGCGCACGCCGAGCAAGCCCGAAGCCGGCGGCGGTGCATTTGCGGAAGCCATGCGCCGTGCGGCCGAGAAAGGCACCGGCAAGGGGCGTTAAAACGTGCATCACCCGCAGCCGGCACATAGACTGGCTGCGGAGTTAGGATGCGCGGGAACGCCTCTGCATGTTGTCACGGATCACAATCTGGGCGCGCGCGCTGAAGACGGATGTGCATGCCGTCTATCTCGCCGCGCGTGATCCGCGCATGCCTTGGCCGGCCAAGATCCTGGCCATCGCCGTCACCGCTTACGCGCTGTCACCCATCGACTTGATCCCGGACTTCGTGCCTGTGCTCGGCTATCTCGACGATCTCCTCATCGTGCCGCTCGGCATCTGGCTGGTGGTAAAGCTGGTGCCCGATGAAGTGATGGCAGAATATCGCGACAAGGCCCGCGCCGCCGCACAGCGACCGATCAGCAAAGCCGGCATGATCGCGATCATCATGGTGTGGAGCGCTGCCGCTCTGCTGCTGGGTTGGCTCGGCTATCGGTACTGGACACAGAGCTGGACAGTCGCTCCGCAGCCTGCTCCGCCACGGGAATGACGGCGTCGATGGTCACGCCCGCATCGTCGGAGACGATGGTGAGCGCGCCACCCAACGCCCACACCCGTTCGCGCATGCCGATCAGGCCGAAACCGGAGTGGCGATCGGTACCGAGACCGCGGCCGTTGTCGCTGATGCGCACGTTGACGACGTCTGCGCCCTCTTCCGGCGCGGTGATGCTGACGCTCACATGCGTGGCCTGGGCGTGCCGGAACACATTGGTTAGCGCCTCCTGCACGACGCGATAGGCCGTCAGTTCGGCAGCTTCGCCGAGTCGGGCCGGCATCGCATCAATGTGGCTGTCGATCGTCACGCCGGGATAGGTTTCGCGCCACAGTCGCAGCAGTGCTTCGATCGCTTCCGGCAGGCCGAGATCGTCTAGACCGGCCGGGCGCAGCCGTTCCAGGATGCGGCGATTGTATTGCTGAAGCACGTTGATCTGCGCCAGAATCGCGGCGCCGTGTTTTGATAAAGCGCCTGTGCCTGCCGGATCACGCTCCGCCAGCCGCATCACGGCGCCCGCATGGGCACGCAGCGCAAACAGATGCGGACCGAATTCGTCATGCAGTTCGCGTGCGATATCCTTCCGCTCGAGATCCTGCAGCGACACCATGCGCTCCGACAACCGCCGTCGATCTTCGAGCGCGTCCGCCAATGTGGCGGCCAGATGGTTCAGCCTTTCGCACAGCGCCGCGAGCTCCGGCGCGCCAGACGGCGCCACCCGTGCCTGGTATCGCCCGGCTTCGATCTCCTTCATCGCTTGCGACAACGTATCGAGCGGCGCCAGCGCGCGGCCGACGACGATGCTCGTCACGACAAACAGCGCCACGGCGACGATCAGACCGAGCGTCAGCTGCGTGACGATCCCGTCCCAGATTTCCTGCATCTCGTCGTCGGGATGCGAGGTGATCGACAGCGTCTGCGGCCTGCCACCCACCGACACCGGCACCGCGACGGATATCCGCTCTGGATGGATCAGCGCCACGAACCACGATGGCGCATGGCCTGCGCCACCATCAGGCTTCGCGCTTTCACGAGCAGCCGTCGGCTCGCCTTCCCTGACGATGCTGACATGACGCAATCGATTGAGATCGGCGACCACCCTGTCGAGTCGAGCCTCGGCGTCAGGCCCATCGCCGAGACCGGGACCGATGCTTGTGATCACCTCGCGTGCCAAGCGGATGACGCTGCGATCCTCGGCCTCGACCCGCGGCCGCGCCTCCAGCACGAGGCGCGTCACATTGGCCATCAGGCCGAATGCCAGCACCACCCCCACGAGGCAATTGATCCGGGCGCGCAGCGACAGGGTCCGCCACATGAGTTCACTTTCACCCGCGTCTCGCCCGTGACGCGCCATGGCTTGACATGTCCAATTGAGCGGCGTTCAAATCAAACCACACACGACCTTCGGTTGCCAGTCATGTCATGCCGAAGCCATGACGGTTGCGTCGCCACGAATGCAGCGCAACATCCGGATGCGAAACCGGCTTTACAGAAAGTCGTGGGAGCTGCTCATGCGCGTGCTGATCGTCGACGATCATCCCATCATCACCTCCGGCTGTCGCGCGGTGTTCTCCGACGATCCGGATATCGAACTGCTGGAAGCATCGGACGCCGCCAGTGGCGAGCAGATGTTTCTCACCGGCGATCCCGATATCTGCATCATCGACATCAACCTGCCGACAGTGTCCGGCTTCGAACTCGCACGGCGCATTCAGGCGCGCGACAGCGACGCGCGGATCATCATGTTCAGCATGAACGACGACCCTGTTTTCGCCGCACGCGCAATCGAGGCCGGCGCCAAGGGATATGTTTCCAAGACCGGCGATCCGCTCGATCTCGTCGAGGCCGTGTATGAAGTCGCGCAAGGCGGCACCTATCTGCCGCCGACCATGGCGCGCAATCTCGCTTTCGCGGGAACGGCACTGTCGCAAAGTCCGCTGACCAAGCTCAATGCGCGGGAGATGGAGATCCTGCGGCTGCTGGGCACCGGCAAAAGCCTTGCCGAAATTGCGTGGATGATCGATGCGTCTTACAAGACCGTGGCCAACACCTCATCCTTGATGCGTCAGAAGCTGGGCATCCGCAGTTCCGTCGAACTCATGCGGTTCGCCATCGCAAATGGCATCGCCGCGCCGCAAACGCCCGCAACACCATCGACCCCGCGCCTGATCGAGCCTTCGCAATCATGACCATGCAGACAGTTTCACTGAATCGATGCTTCGCCGGCACCCAGGGCGTCTACAAACATGCCAGCACGGCGACCGGCACCGAGATGACGTTCTCGGTCTACGTCCCACCTCATCCGGATGGGGCAAAGCTGCCTGTGGTGTGGTATCTGTCCGGCCTCACCTGCACCCACGCCAATGTCACCGAGAAAGGTGAGTTTCGCGCCGCCTGTGCCGAGCTTGGTCTGATCTTCGTGGCGCCGGATACCAGTCCGCGCGGCGCCGATGTGCCCGGCGATCCGCAGAACGTCTATGATTTCGGCCTCGGCGCGGGCTTCTATGTCGATGCGACCCGGGAGCCTTTTGCGCGCCATTATCAGATGTGGAGCTACGTGACCGAGGAACTGCCGCAGCTCATTTGCGCAAACTTCCCAGCGGACGCATCCCGTCAGTCGATCATGGGCCATTCCATGGGCGGGCATGGCGCCCTCACCGCGGCGCTGCGACATCCGGATCGCTACCGCGCCGCCAGCGCATTCGCACCGATCGTCGCGCCGTCGCAGGTGCCGTGGGGCATCAAGGCGCTCGGCGGCTATCTCGGCGATGACAAGGCGGCGTGGCGCAAGCACGATGCCGTGGCGCTGATCGAGGATGGCGCGCGCGTTCCGGAGCTGCTGGTCGATCAGGGTGAAGCCGACAATTTCCTGAGCGAGCAATTGAAACCGGAGTTGCTGCAGCTTGCCTGCAACGCAGCCGGCATCGCGCTGACGCTGCGCCGACAGCCCGGCTACGATCACAGCTATTATTTCATCTCGACCTTCATGGCCGATCACCTGCGCTGGCACGCGGCGCGCCTGAAGGCCTGATCATGGTGCTGCTGGCGCGCCGTATCGCGGCGCCAGCAATCGGTTGCGCACCAGATAGCCGGTCGCGCGCGTCCATGACTCGTCCGTATTGCCGCGGAAATCGGCATTCATCGCCGTTACCAGTTGCCCGGTGTGCACGTTGCGCAGGTAGATCCGCATGTTGAGAATCAGGTTGGAGATCTTCTGCACCACGCCTGTGATCACCAGATCCGCACCGATATCCTGGGCCATCTGAACATCGCAGCCGCCGCAGGCCTGCAGATTTTTCTCATGCGCTGTAGCATTGAGGGCCGTCATGTCGAGCGTGTCGAAGCGGCCTGATCGCTTGAGTTCGTCGCGCAACTGATTGCTGATCAGCAAGAGCCGCGCATGCTCATCGTCGCGGGCCCCTCGCAGCTCGCCGTCGAGGCTGGTGTCGAGCAATTCAAAATCGAATACGGCGACCTTGGGCTCAGCGCATTGCGCTGACGTCACGGCCATGAGGAACAGTCCGGCAACCGCAAATGCTTTCATCGCACACCTCCGGGTCGCTGTGGTTTTTCTTCCGTAGCTCTCCGGCCTCGTTTGAGGCGTGTCCGCAAGCTCTGACGTCACGTGGGGCTCCCCCACCCCGGCCCTCCCCCGCAAAAGTGGGAGAAGAAGAAAATGCAGCGCGGCTTGCGCGGCTGCAAAATCTCAGGTTGCAAGCTACGCCAATTAGGTCATGTTTCAAGCCAGCTTCCTTTACCGGCGCCAAGCCGGAAAGGAGCAGTCGGGAGGATCCATGGTCCGGTGGTTGATCGGCATGCTGGCGGCGTGCGCCGTGATGTCTTCCGCTCGGGCTGCCGAACCGGAGACGATCGGCATCGGCTATCTCGGCCATGCCGGCCTCAAGGCAACGCTTTCGTTTGTCGAACTGCCGTCGGATGATAACGGCATCGCTGGCGCACGGCTCGCCATCGCGGACAACAATACGACCGGGACGTTTCTGAAC
>JAPLPC010000136.1:8180-23302 GCA_026400425.1 Hyphomicrobiales bacterium
GGGCGACGACGCGGTGGAGGCCGCGCGCAAGCTCGCCGCGCGCAGTGCGTTCATCATCGCCGATCTGCCTGCGCCCGCGCTGCTCCGCGTGGCCGATGCCTTACGCGACAGTGACGTGACGCTGTTCAATATCGGGGCCAGCGACGACCGGCTGCGCGAAGCCGATTGCCGCGCCAATGTGGTCCATATCGCGCCGACACGCGCGATGCTTGCCGATGCGCTGGCGCAGTATCTGGTCTGGAAGCAATGGAAGCGCTGGCTGCTGGTCAGCGGTTCGCACGACAGCGACAAGCTCGAAGCCGATGCCTATCGCCGGGCCGCCGCCCGCTTCGGTGCGAAGATCGTGCAAGAGCGCGTGTTCGAAGATACCGGCGGCGCGCGCCGGACGGATAGTGGTGTCACGCTGATCCAGCGCCAAATCCCCGTCTTCACCCAGCAGGCGCCGGCTTATGACGTCCTCATCGCGGCCGACGAGAACGAGGTGTTCGCGTCCTATCTGCCCTATCGCACGTGGGATGCGCGGCCGGTGGCGGGATCGGCGGGATTGCGCCCGACCAGTTGGGATGCCGCGCAAGATCAATGGGGCGCGGTTCAGCTGCAGAACCGTTTCATGAAGCTGAACGCGCGCCGCATGACGGCGCTCGACATGCAAGCCTGGCTCGCCGCCCGGATGATCGGAGAAGCCGCGGCGCGCACCCATTCCGGCGATGGCAAGACCATGCGCGCATTTCTGAAGTCGCCCGAATTCTCCATCGCCGGCTTCAAGGGCCAGCGTCTCACACTCCGCGACTGGAACCTACAGCTACGCCAGCCGATCCTGCTGGTGGACGGGCGCATGGTGGTTTCGGTTTCGCCGCAGGAAGGTTTCCTGCACCAGGTGTCCGAGCTCGACACGCTCGGGATCGATCGCCCCGAAAGCAAATGCAGGCTGCGATGATGATGCGTTCAGCGATGATGATCAGCGTTTGCACGGCTGGGCTTGCCGCCTGGCTCGTCACGACGACGCCTGCCGCCGCCTTTCTCGCTTATGTCTCGAACGAGAAGAGCAACACCGTATCGGTCATCGATACGGAGACGTGGAGCGTCATCGCCACGATCAAGGTCGGTCAACGCCCGCGTGGTATCGATCTCACGCATGATGGCAAATCTGTTCTCGTCGCCGTCGGTGACGACGACACCGTTCAGGTGATCGACGTCGCAACGCGCAAGGTGATCGACTCGCTGCCCTCGGGGCCGGACCCGGAGCTGTTCGTGCAGAATGCCGCCGGCACCATTCTTTACGTTGCCAACGAGAACGACAACACCGTCACCGTGATCGACATCGACAAGCGCGCGCGCATCGGCGACGTCCAGGTCGGCGTCGAGCCCGAAGGCATGGCGATCAGTCCCGATGGCAAGGTGCTGATCAACACCTCCGAAACGACCAACATGGCGCATTTCATCGACACCACCACGCGCGAAATCGTCGCGAATGTCCTGGTCGATGCGCGCCCGCGTTATGCCGAATTCAAGCGCGACGGATCGGAATTGTGGGTCTCGTCGGAGATCGGCGGCACCGTCTCGGTGATCGACCCGGTGAAGCGCGTCGTCATTCACAAGATTGGGTTCGAGATTGCCGGCCTGCGACGTGAAGCGATTCAGCCGGTCGGGATCGGTATGACGAAAGATGCCAAGCTCGCTTTCATCGCGCTCGGTCCTGCCAATCGCATTGCGGTGGTCGATGTCGCGACCCGCAAGGTGCTCAAGTATCTGTTGGTTGGACAGCGCGTCTGGCATGTCGCGTTCACGCCCGACGAGAAATATCTGCTGACCACCAACGGCGTCTCCAACGACGTCTCGGTGATCGACGTCGCCGCGCAAAAGGTCATCAAGACCATTCAGGTCGGCGAATTGCCCTGGGGCGTCGCCATGGCGCGACCATGAACGCGATCGACCGGCAATTCGACACGCTGCCGACACCGGCGCAAGCGGTGGCGGCCGTCCCCGCGCTGTCCGTCTCCAGCGTTGGACATGCCTATGGCGATCGGCGCGTTCTGACGGATGTGTCCTTCGACGTCGCTCCAGCACATTTCACCGCCCTGCTCGGCCTGAACGGCGCGGGCAAGAGCACTTTGTTTGCATTGATCACGCGGCTGTTCGCCGTCCAGACCGGCCGCATTGCCGTGCTCGGCCACGACATGAGCAACCATCCTGGCAGCGCGCTGCGCGCGCTCGGCGTGGTATTCCAGCCGCGCACGCTCGATCTCGATCTCTCGGTCACGCAGAACCTTCTCTATCACGCCGCTCTGCACATGCCTCGTCGCGAGGCGCGCTTGCGCAGTCACGAGGTTCTGGCGCGGATCGGACTTGGCGATCGCGCCAACAGCAAGGTGCGGGTGCTCTCGGGTGGCCAGATGCGCCGCGTCGAGATCGCGCGCGCGCTGCTGCATCGGCCACAGCTCTTGCTGCTCGACGAAGCCACCGTCGGGCTCGACGTGCAAGCCCGCGCCGACATTATCGCGCATGTGCGCATGCTAGTGGCCCAGCAGGGGATCAGCGTGTTGTGGGCGACGCATCTACTCGACGAAGTCACCGCGCAGGACGATCTGGTCGTGCTCCATCACGGCCACGTGCTGGCGGGCGGCCCTGTGTCACGCATTCTGATGGAGAATGATGTAACCGATCTCGACACCGCCTTTCGCCGCATCACGACGACATTCGATCGCAGAGCGACGCCATGAGCATGCCCGCAACTTCGTCGATTTCCGCGCCTCTCGGTATCGGCGCCTATCTGACCTGCCTCCTCGGCATCCTGTGGCGGGAATCGCTGCGCTTCCTGCATCAGCGTGAGCGTTTCGTCTCGGCCCTGGTTAGACCGCTGGTCTGGCTGTTCATTTTCGCCGCGGGATTCCGGCAGGTGCTCGGCATCTCGATCGTGCCGCCTTACGAGACCTACATCCTTTACGAGGTTTACATCACGCCCGGCCTGATCGCGATGATCCAGCTGTTCAACGGCATGCAGTCGTCGCTCTCCATGGTCTATGACCGTGAGATGGGCAACATGCGCACCCTGCTGGTCAGCCCGCTGCCGCGCTGGTTTTTGCTGCTGTGCAAGTTGCTGGCGGGCATGCTGGTGTCACTGTTGCAGGTCTTTGCATTCTTGCTGATCGCCTGGTTCTGGGACATCACGCCGCCGCCGATCGGCTATCTCACGGTGATCCCCGCGCTCATGCTGTCCGGACTGATGCTGGGGGCACTCGGCATGCTGATCTCGTCCGCGATCCGGCAGCTCGAGAGTTTCGCCGGTGTCATGAACTTCGTGATATTTCCGATGTTCTTCGCTTCCTCCGCACTCTACCCGCTATGGCGCGTACAGGAGGGCAGCCCGATGCTGTATTATGTCTGCCAGCTCAATCCGTTCACCCATGCGGTCGAACTAATCCGCTTCGCGCTCTACGACAAGGTCAACTGGCTCTCGCTGGCAGTGGTCGCCGTCTGTACGGCGGTCTTCACGCTGGGAGCCGTGATGGCCTATGATCCCGGCCGCGGCTTCGCGCGGCGCATGCCTGCCGGAGGCGAGACATGATCAAGTCACTGATTGCCATGGCCATGCTGTCGCTGGTCGCAAATGGGACCGCGCAGGCGGCGGACCCGCGCTATCCCGATTGGCCGTGCGTGCAGGCCAAGGTTCCCGAAATCTCCATTCCAGCCGTCTGGGCCGGCCCGCCCATCGACGATGTCGCCAACAGCTGGAAGGATGACGCGGCGGTCACAGCCCTGGTCGAACGACTGGCCTCGCGCCGCATCCCGGTGGAGCAGGCGCAGATGGCCGTGGCCGAATTTCTTTCTCAATCAAGCGACAAGACGAAGGCCGGAAAGCTGATCTTCGCCGGTCTCTTCGACAGTCTCAACGCGCAGCGTTCCGCCGTGCTGAGCGGTCTGGAACGCGTCATGCGCAAGCAACGCGAGGCGGTGGAGAAAATCCGCGCCGACACGGCAAGCCTGCAAGCCGCTCAAAGCGCAGCATCGCCCGATCAGGCAAAAATCGATGAGCTGAACAACCAGGTGCTTTGGGAGGCCCGCATCTTCGATGATCGTCGCCGCGTCGTGAGCTTCGTTTGCGAGGTGCCGACCATCATCGACCAGCGTCTATTCGCCCTGAGCCGCACCATCCAGCAAGAGATGGAATAGCCTTCGATGGCTGCGGCTATCGCGGCACCGGCTGCGCATCGACCAGAGGGAAGCCCGCCTGCTCCCAGCCATCCGTGCCGTCGGGAAACCAGGCGACCTGGCGATAGCCATAGGACAACGCCCGCTTGGCCGCGTTCCACGACATCCAGCATTTGGCCTCACAGTAAATCACCAGCAACGCATCGCGATTGCCCTGCGAGGCTTGATGGAGTCCATCGCGCAAGTAGTTCTCGGTTGCTGCGGCCAGCTTTCCGTAGCCGGTATCGACGAGCCAAATGCTGCCGGGAATGTTGTGGCGTGGCTTGTCTCGCCAGATTGTATCCGGCGGCAGATTGGCCGGCTTCGGCGGCCGCGGCATGACATCGATGAACACGCCACGCTTTTCGCGCCAGATCGCCTCGGCCTCTGCCGTCGTCAGGACGCGTGCACCGCGCAGCGTCTGCGGTACGGACGCACGATAGTCTTCAGTGCGATAGAGATCCGGTTCGGAGATGGCGTCGTCGGCGCGGATCGCGGCGCTTGCGACCATGATGGAAGCCGTCAGCACAGCGACGCGCAGAGCCACATGCAGATTCACGGCGACTTCGCCGCTGCGTCCTTGCCGATCGGACGGTTGCTCTCGTCGAGCAGCGGCACCCCGAAGTCGAGCAGGACTTTGTTGATCGCCGGCTGATTCTCCTGGATCAGGCGATTGAGCAGGCGCTTCCAGTTCTGATCCCCCGAGCGGACGCCCATGCCGATCCGGTAGACCAGCCGCGGCCCCGTCGTCTCCTTGACGAGCGGCGCGATATGCAGCGGAGGGTCGGCCGACTTGGCATAAAAGCCTGCCATCGGGCCCCACAGCACGGCAGCGTCGATGTCGCCCGCCGCGAGATCCTTCATCATGGCGCTCGCGGATGAATCGATGCGGGTGTCGATCATTAGCGGATAGGGCCTGGCTTTCGCCATCAAGCCATTGACCGCCATATTGGTCGCCGGAGGTGTTCCGGCAACGATGCCGATGCGCTTGTCCTTGAGTCTGGAATCGTCCAGCGTGGCGACGTCTTCCAGGCTCGATCCGCCTTTCGTCACTAAAGCATAGGACGTTCGGTAATAGGGATTGGTGCCCTGTGCGATGTCGTCGCCTTGCGGAAACCCCATGATGACATCGCAACGATGCGCGCCGAGTGTCATCCGCACAAAGCCCGTCGCCTGCGGGAAGAACACGTAGTCCAGTCGTTTCTGCAGCTTCGCCGCAAGCAACTCGGCGAGTTTATTCTCGAAGCCTTCGCCCTTTTCATTGGAGAACGGCATATTGCGAGGATCGGCGCAAACACGCAGCACGTGCGGATCGATCAGCTCGACGGAGAGATCGTCGGCGGGCAGCGACTGCGCGCGCGCAACGCTTCCACTGCCAGCGTACAGCCCTGCAATGCCTACACCGGCAAAACACAGACGGACAACGCGCAGACCGACAAGCCCGGTCCTTCGTGAGGCGAGAGGGCTGGCCACTGTCCGGAGCAAGCCGGATCGTTCTGCACGGCGTGACATGCACTGCCTCGGATTCTAATTCACATGCGCTTGATGACGGACGCTATGCTCCTCAACTGCAGCGTGCAAGATACATTAGTTATGCTGCAACGCATCTTCCGGACGTCATGACGGGGAGGAAAGCCATGCGATACCGCACCCTCACTATCGCAGCCGTAATCGGGATCGCGGTACAGACGAACACGCAGGCGCAAGAGCGTGCTCTCCCGGTCAGGGAAATTGCTTCAGGCGTCTTCGTCCATGAAGGCCGCATTGAGCTTGCTTCGTCGGACAATGACGGCGCCATCGCCAATATCGGCTTCATCATCGGCACAACGGCCGTCGCGGTCATCGACACCGGCGGCAGCGTGCGCGAGGGGCGACAATTGCTCGCCGCCATTCGTGCGCGCACCAGCGTGCCGATCCGCTATGTCATCAACACGCATGGCCATCCCGATCACATGTTCGGCAATGCCGCCTTTGTCGCCGACGGCGTCACCTTCGTCGGACATCATCGGCTGCCGCAGGCCATGGCGACGCGCGGGCCGCTCTATCTCGACTCGTTTCAACGCAGCATGGGAGACGCATTGCTGAACGATGTTCGTATCGTGCCGCCGACGCGGCTGGTTGACGGATCGCTGGCGCTGGAGCTCGGCGAGCGAACCGTCATCGTCAAGGCGTGGCCGGTCGCCCATAGCGACAGCGATGTCACGGTGTTCGATCGGACGTCGCAAATTCTGTTTGCCGGCGACCTCGTCTTCATCCGTCACATCCCCGTGCTCGACGGCAGCATCAAGAACTGGCTCGACAGCCTCGACGATCTCGTAGCGTTGCCTGCCAGACGTGTCGTTCCCGGTCATGGCCCGGTGAGCGATTGGCCCGCAGCGCTTGCGGACCAAAGGCGCTATCTCGGCACTTTGGCCACGGATATTCGCCGCGACGTCAAGGGCGGCCGGCCGATCAGGGAAGCGGCCGAGCAGGCTGCAACGACCGAGCGGCAACGCTGGGAATTGTTCGAGGACTACAATACCCGCAACGCAACTGCAGCATACTCGCAATTTGAGTGGGAATAATCGCGCTTCGCGCTATAGTGGCCACGTCTTAATCTTGGTGAGGATCTTGCCATGCCGAGACTGCTCCTTCGCAATGCCTGTATCGCGATCTGTATGAGCATGTTCGCCGCACCTGCCGCGGCGGTCGAAGCGATCGATCCATGGCCGGGGCTCGTACAGGACATCTTCGACAACAAACCGATCGGCGATGGCGGCGATCTGATCGCCCTGGACATGCCGGCACGCGCCGAGGACGCGGCGATCGTTCCGGTGACGCTACGGATCAAGCCGGACACGAATTCGGGCCGGCGCGTGGTCGCCATCACGGTGGTGATCGACCAAAACCCGGCGCCGATGGCTGCGAAATTCGTGCTTGGCGCCGATGCCCAGGTGTCGGAGATCGCGACTCGTGTCCGCGTCAACAACTATACCAACGTCCATGCGGTCGCTGAAACGAGCGATGGCAAGCTTCATATGGTGAAAACCTATGTGAAGGCGTCCGGCGGCTGCTCTGCACCGGCCATCAAGAACGTCGAGGAATCCAAAGCCCGTCTCGGCCAGATCAGATATCGGCAATTCACAAAGCCGGCGGACGGTGCACATGGCGGCGCCCGCGAAGCTCAGGTGATGATCGGCCACCCCAACAATTCAGGGCTGCAGATGGATCAGGTGACGCAGCTCTATGTCCCCGCGTATTACGTCGATCGAATAAGGCTCTGGCAGGACGACGCGCCCATCCTGTCCATGGAAGGCGGCATATCGATCTCGGAAGATCCGAACATCCGTTTCACCTATGTCGCCAACGGTGCCAGGACGTTTCGTATCGAAGCGAAAGACACCGACGGCCATGTGTTCGAAAAGACATGGAAGATCGACGGCAGCACCATGTAGAGGGATGGTTGCCTAAAAGCACCTGACCTCCGCTTCGGCCTGGGCGCGCCGCACATCGTTGATCACGCTGGTCGCCTGCTCGGACGTGCGGAACTGGGCGCTCAGATTGCCCCGCACCTGAGCCAGACTGAGCGCAGTTTCAGCAGTAACGTAGCGTTCGTACGGCACCAGAGACGCGACGACGTCGATCGAGCACGAACACTGCGCGATCGATTGCCGCGATTCGCCATTCGCCTTCATGCATCCGAACACATACTCCGCCCGCGCCGAGGTCGGATAGTCGTTCAGCTCTGCAGCGCAAACGGCGCTCGACCACGCGAGTACGAATGCGAATACGGCAATACGAGGCTCGATGCAGATTGATCTCATGACACCCTCACGACAGCGGCGAAGACGAACGCGCGAACTATACTGATCAATGCCGTGAGCTCAAACGCGAATGGATCGAACATGTCGCAAATACCAATGTCGGCAAAACCAATCATCACGGCAATGATGCTGCTCGCGGCAACCGCAACGGCCGATGCGCAAGGCAAGGCCGGGAAAGGCATCCGTCTCTGGAATCTGACAACGGCGACGATCTCCAGCTTCCAACTGTCGCCGGGCGGCCAGAACACATGGAGCACCAATCTGACGCTGGCGGACAAGGACAAGGAGGTCGATCACGACGAGCGGCTGCGGATCACCGGCATTGCGCCTGGCCGCTATGACGCGAAAGTGGGTTATCCGGACGGTCGCCAATGCCTGGTGCTGGCCATCGACATCAAAGCCGATGCGGTATTCGATATCACCGACAAGGACCTGCGGGACTGCAACAAGTAGGCCCGCGACAGCCCGGCGATCAGGCCTTGTCGTTGTGGTTTGGATACTCGCACCGGTACTTGACGGTGGTCCAGTTCGGGTGCTCGCCGGCCCATCGCGCGATATAGGGCTGTGCAGCCATCACGCATTGTTTGAGCGAGAAATCAGCCGCGAAGATGATACTCCGCTCTTCGCAGCTATTCGGCGACATCACCGAACAGAGCGTCAGCACGAGGTTGATCGTGTTCATGGGGTTCATCCTGCCTTGCACGACTATATCATGTCGATGACGCGAGCGGCAGCCGGACGTTTCATCACCCATGGTCAGAAGTTGACGCCATAAACCAGACGCAGCTGATGGCGATCGAAATTGACTAGGTCGAGTGCCGATCCTCCCGCCTCCGACTGCCCCCAGAGCTGGGTGCTCCAGCTCGCTGTCAGGCGCGTGGTTTTCGTGAGCTGAACATAGACGGTGGGACCGACATACAGTGCCTGCCCGGCAAGCTCGTTCAGACCGATACCGTCATACCGACGCATATAGCGCGCCTCGCCGCCGATCAGGACGCCTGCGCTCGCCTCGGCCATCACACCCAGCGAGGCGCCGACGACGGCTTCGCGCTCGATGCGTCCCGTCGCGCTGAAGCGGATCCATTCCGGCTGATAAAACAGATTCACCGCGGCGATGACGCCTGCGAAGATCTCCCGGTCAAAGGCCAGCCTCAATCCGGCACCGACGCCATTCACACGCCGGGCGCTCGCCACGTCGAGGCGGCTGACGTCACTGCCGAAGGCCAGCGTCATGCCGAAAGGTGCAAGCTCGCGATCAAGCAGCCGATAGCGGATATCGATGGACGCGCCCTGCCAGGCAACACCGCGCCGATCCGTGACGCCGGGCATGCCGGCCAGATCGTAAGCGGAAACACTGCTGCCGAGTTCGATGCGTAAATCAGGCAGCGGCACCAGCTCCAGTTCGAACTCCTGCTCGCCGGTTCGAAACCGACGGCTGGTGCGGCCGAAGCGTCCACTGACCGCAGCTTGAAACTCACGTTCTCCGACATGGCCGATATCGCTGCCGATCATGAAACCGAAGATATGTTCGGTGTCGATGTCGCCTGCTGGCGCGTTGACGGGCGCAAGCACAAGCACCAGCGCCAGGATGATCGCCCCGCCGCTGGCCGGCATCTCGCGATACGTCCACATCCGAACAGCAGGCTCCCGTCGCGCACGTAACATCGTGCTGTCGTTATCCTTGTATCACGATCATCGCGCACGACAGCCAGCATTGCCGGTCGGTATAGGATCGGCTTGAATAAGCGATCCGGGTCGGCTGCTATCCAACGCGACGTCCGGCAAGAAGCACTCACTTCAGGGAAGGACAGCTCAATGGCACGTCTTCTGGTGCTTTATAAGACACCCACGAATCCCGAAGCTTTCGACAAGCACTACCACTCGATCCACATTCCGCTGGCCAAGAAGATACCGGGCCTGAAACACTACGGCATCAGCAACGGCTCCGTTGCAACGCCGGCGGGCGACAGCGACATCTATCTTGTTGCCGAGCTGGATTTTGATTCCGTTGCCGCGTTGAAACTGGGTCTCGCGTCACCGGAAGGACAGGCCGCAGCTGGCGATCTCGGCAATTTTGCCGACGGCGGCGCGGAGCTTCTGATCTTCGACACGGAAGCCGTTTGAGCGCTTCGATCGCCTACCCGGCCCACCTGCTAACGCCTGCGGGCCGGGAGAGATCAGTCTCTGCGATCAATCTGTTACTTGCGGACCGCGCAGGCATACATGTTGATTTCCATGCCGACCTGCACTTCCACGATCTTCGGAGTTTTCCAGCTCATCTTGGTCTCCTTGATAGGGCGTGAACATCACGCCGATCGACGATAGGTGCAAACGTGCGCGCTTTCAATAAGGCACTCTTTGGTTGTCGCTCGCACATCAAGGGCGACGGCAGTGCAACTAGAATGGCCGCGAGATCGCAGACGGCGATCCGCCATGCTGTGCGCGATGGATCGCCGACGGGACGACGCCGAAATACTTTCGGAACACACGACTGAAATGCGACGAGCTCGAGAATCCCCACGAGAACGCGACGTCCGTGATGGTCTTTCCGCCCTGACTCTCGAGATCCTGGCGGCAATGCTGCAATCGCATCTGCCAGATGTAGTCGCTGACGGTCATTCCGCGATCGCTGAATAGCATGTGCAGATAGCGCTTCGTGCACTGCAGCGTGGTCGAGATCTGGTCGATGCTCAGCTCGGGATCGCGCAAATGCTCGCGGATGAAGGCCTGCGCGCGGATATACATCGCTTCCGGGCCGACGCGATCCAGCGTCGCATCGACTTCGCGCAACGGAAGCAACAGCAAATCGATCAGCGAATCGGCGACGCCGCAAGCGTTCTGAGGCGATAGCTTTCCGGCTTCGCTGAACGCAGCCAGCACGAAATCATGGGCAATGCGACCTGTCCCACGTTGCGACGAGATCCTGCATGCTGTTAAGTTGCCGCCGGCGAGACCACGCTCCTGCAACAATTCCTTCGGTACGATGACGACGTCGTGGCGTGTGAATGCCGGGCTCACGATTGTATGTGGGCACGACACATCGTACACCAGACAATCGCCGGGACCGATGTCGAACCGACGGCCCTCCTGTTCGAAGTGCGAGATGCCCTGTGTCTGGAACAGGATCTTTACATAAGGGTGTTCGCTGTTGCGGATGCGCGACGCCTTATGACCCATCCGATGCGGGCTCGCCTCGATCTGGCACAATCTGAGCCGCGAGACAGACGTGTAGTTGATCAGCCCGTCGAACGTCGGCGTGTCCAGCGGATCGATGTCGAACCGCCCGCACAAATCGGTCAGGGCATCTGACCAAAGCTTGATCTGCTTTGTCGTGGTCAGGCCGGACGTGGTCAGCGAACAGAGACTTTCGGCCATATGTCAGTCACCGATTCAAATCCAGTGATCCAATCCAGTCCCTGATGGCACCCCGCCAGGCTGGAACTACACAAACTGCAAAGCAGCGGTCACAGATCGGGGCAGGCACGCATATCGATTTGAATCCGGTTCGTGCAAACCGAGTTCGATCATCTACGAGACGATACGCGACCCACGCTGAGGCAGGCGCGACGTCCTTCGCCAAAGTCCATAGCGATCCTGTGACCTTCGCGCAGCTCCGTCAAGCAAAACATCAACCACAGGTCGCAATGCAGTAACTCTGCGTGCGCTGCAGCAGACGTCCGCCGTGTTCTGAAATCAGCGTCGACGCATGCGAATTTATTTGACCGCGCTTCGCTGTCGAGCAAGTTCGCTTCACTCTTGGGCAAGTCTGCAGCCGAGCGGCGCGTTACAGATCAACGGCCAAAAACGATGCCGGGTCATTCAACCGCGGCCGGCGCTCATGTCTGGGAGGACGTCACATGCGAAACTTGTTAGTCGCAACTTGCCTTGGATCACTGGTGGCAACAGCCGCCGGCGTTGCCAACGCTAATGACGAACTGAAGAAGATGGCGGCCAACCCGAAGGACTGGGTGATGCCCGCCGGAGACTATGCCAACACGCGCTATTCGAAGCTGAATCAGATCACGGCCAGCAATGTCGGAAAGCTGCAGGTTGCGTGGACCTTCTCCACCGGCGTGCTGCGCGGCCACGAGGGCGGGCCGCTGATCATCGGCAACATGATGTATGTGCACACGCCGTTCCCGAACAAGGTTTTCGCGCTTGATCTCGCGCAAGAGAGCAAAATCGTCTGGAGATACGAGCCCAAGCAGGACCCCAACGTCATTCCGGTGATGTGCTGTGATACCGTCAATCGCGGCGTCGCTTATGCGGACGGCAAGATCTTCCTGCATCAGGCCGACACTACCCTGGTCGCGCTCGACGCCAAGACCGGCAAGGAAGTCTGGACCGTGAAGAACGGCGATCCGGGCAAGGGCGCCACCGGCACATCCGCGCCGTTGGTCGTCAAGGACAAGGTGCTGATCGGCATTTCCGGCGGCGAGTTCGGCGTTCAGTGTCACATGACCGCCTACGATCTCAAGACCGGCAAGCTCGCTTGGCGTGCCTATTCGGAAGGGCCGGACGATCAGATCATGCTCGATCCGGAAAAGACCATGGTGCTCGGCAAGCCGGTCGGCAAGGATTCCAGCCTGAAGACCTGGCAGGGCGATCAATGGAAGATCGGCGGCGGCTGCACATGGGGCTGGACGTCCTACGATCCCGAACTGAACCTCGTTTATTACGGGTCGGGTAATCCATCGACCTGGAATCCGAAGCAGCGCCCGGGCGACAACAAGTGGTCGATGACCATCTTCGCGCGCGACGCCGATACGGGCATGGCCAAGTGGGTCTATCAGATGACGCCCCATGACGAGTGGGACTATGACGGCGTCAACGAAATGATCCTCAGCGACCAGACGATGAACGGCCAGCCGCGCAAGCTGCTGACGCATTTCGATCGCAATGGCCTGGCTTACACGATGGATCGCGTCACCGGTGAATTGCTGGTCGCCGAGAAGTACGATCCGAAGGTGAACTGGACCACTGGCGTCGATATGAATAAGTCGTCGCCGACTTATGGCCGGCCGAAGGTGGTCGATCAGTATTCGACCGAGAAGCAAGGCGAGGACGTCAATACCAAGGGCGTCTGCCCGGCGGCACTCGGCACCAAGGACCAGCAGCCCGGCGCCTACTCGCCGGATACGAAGCTGTTCTATGTCCCGACCAACCATGTCTGCATGGCCTACGAGCCGTTCACGGTGAACTACACCGCCGGCCAACCCTATGTGGGCGCGACATTGTCGATGTATCCGCCTCCGGGCGAAACACACATGGGCAACTTCATCGCCTGGGACAACACGACCGGCAAGATCGTCTGGTCCAACAAGGAGCAGTTCTCGGTGTGGTCGGGCGCGCTCGCCACAGCCGGCGGCGTGGTCTTCTACGGCACGCTCGAAGGTTACCTGAAGGCTGTCGATGCCAAGACAGGCAAGGAACTCTACAAGTTCAAGACCGCCTCCGGCATCATCGGCAATGTCACGACGTATGAGAACAACGGCCGGCAGTATATCGCGGTGCTGTCGGGCGTTGGCGGCTGGGCCGGCATCGGTCTCGCAGCCGGTCTCACCGATCCGTCTGCAGGTCTCGGCGCAGTCGGCGGTTACGCCGCTCTGAGCAACTACACCGCACTCGGCGGATCTCTCACCGTTTTTGCACTCCCTCAGTAGACTGACCGATTTGTCACCCGACGCATGGCTCTCTCCCATGCGTCGGTCTTTTCTGAAATCGCATGCCGAGGATCAGCTCTTGCGCCCATTCAGTTTCGCATTCGCCGTGTTCGTCGTCGTCGCTTCGATCAATGTGAGTTTTGCCGGGGACGTCGGAAATCCCGCCGCGGTCAAATCCGAAGACGGCAAATACGTCGACAAGGACGGCAATCCAACCTTCAAGGTCGGCGCCGACGGCACCGTGGATTGGTACACCTACTCCGGATACCGCCGCTACCATTCGGAATGTCATGTCTGCCACGGCCCCGACGGCATGGGCTCGACCTACGCACCCGCGCTGAAGGATTCACTGCAGAAGATGGACTATGCGGGCTTTCTCGAAGTGGTTGCCAGCGGCCGCAAGAACGTCAATGCCTCACAGGACAGCGTGATGCCCGCCTTCGGCGATAACACCAATGTCGCCTGCTACATGGACGACCTTTACATCTACCTGCGCGCGCGCGCCAACGACGCCGTCGGCCGTACCCGTCCGGGCAAGCGCGAGGACAAGCCTGCCGCTTATACGGCCGCCGAAAACGCCTGCATGGGCAAACCGCAATGATCTCCGCGCCGCAAAATCCAATGCTCGCTTGGGTCGAGACAGGGAGCTTTCGATGAAAACCCGTGCCGCAGTCGCGTTCGAAGCCAAGAAGCCGCTGGAGATCGTCGAAGTCGATCTCGATGGTCCCCGGGCCGGCGAAGTTCTGGTCGAGATCAAGGCCACCGGAATCTGCCACACCGACGCCTATACGCTCGACGGCTTCGATAGCGAGGGCATCTTCCCTTCCATTCTGGGCCACGAGGGCGCCGGCATCGTGCGCGAGGTCGGACCGGGCGTGACGTCGGTCAAAGCCGGCGATCACGTCATCCCGCTCTACACGCCGGAATGCCGGCAGTGCAAAAGCTGCCTGAGCCAGAAGACCAATCTCTGTACCGCCATTCGCGCCACCCAGGGCAAAGGCGTGATGTCCGATGGCACCTCGCGGTTCAGCTATCAGGGCAAGCCGATCTATCATTATATGGGCTGCTCCACCTTCTCGAACTTCACGGTGCTGCCGGAGATTGCGGTGGCGAAAATCCGTGACGACGCACCGTTCGACAAGAGTTGCTATATCGGCTGCGGCGTCACCACCGGCGTCGGCGCCGTCGTCAACACGGCGAAGGTGACGCCCGGCAGCAACGTCGTCGTGTTCGGCCTCGGCGGCATCGGCCTCAATGTGATCCAGGGCGCCCGCATGGTCGGGGCCGACAAGATCATCGGCGTCGATATCAATGACGACAAGGACGAATGGGGCCGCCGCTTCGGCATGACCCACTTCGTCAATCCGAAAAAGATCACCGGCGACATCGTGCAGCATCTCGTCGGCCTCACCGATGGCGGCGCCGACTACACATTCGATTGCACCGGCAATACCACGGTGATGCGGCA
>JAPLPC010000136.1:23322-24295 GCA_026400425.1 Hyphomicrobiales bacterium
GGCGCTTGAAGCCTGTCACCGCGGCTGGGGCGTCTCCGTCGTCATCGGCGTCGCCGAATCCGGCAAGGAGATCGCGACGCGGCCGTTCCAGCTGGTGACCGGCCGCGTCTGGAAAGGCACGGCATTCGGCGGTGCACGCGGGCGGACCGATGTCCCGCGCATCGTCGATTGGTACATGGATGGCAAGATCGCGATCGATCCGATGATCACCCATGTGCTCAAGCTCGATGAAATCAACAAGGGATTCGATTTGATGCACGAGGGCAAATCGATCCGGTCGGTGGTGGTGTTCTAGATCAAGGCAGTGCAACAGGGAGGATCAAGATGACCGTTCATATCCATCCGTCGGTCGACGGCGGCGTCAAGGCGGGCAGCGGGCATTTCGCCGGCGGCACGCTGGTCTGCAAATGCGCGGACCGAAAAGTGAAAGTCGGCATCAAGGGCGACGTCGCCCATAACCATGCCTGCGGCTGCACCAAATGCTGGAAGCCGGCAGGCGCCAGTTTCTCCGTGGTCGCCGTGGTGCCGCGCGAGAACGTCACGGTGCTGGAGAATGGCGACAAGCTGCGGATCGTCGATGCATCTGCGGCGATCCAGCGCCATGCCTGCACCGGCTGCGGCACGCATATGTATGGCCGCATCGAGAACAAGGGCCATCCCTTCTATGGCCTCGACTTCATCCATCCGGAGCTGTTCGAAGAAACCGGCTCGGCCGCACCGGGCTTCGCCGCCTTCGTGTCGTCGGTGATCGAATCCGGCGTGAAGCCCGGCGACATGGGCGGCATCCGCGCGCGGCTCAAGGAACTGGGGCTCGAGCCCTATGACTGCCTGTCGCCGCCATTGATGGATGCGATCGCCACCCATGTGGCAGCGAAGGCTGCCTGAGCGGGTTCAGCGAGGCCGCCGGTCAAACCGGCGGCCTCTTTTTCACCGGGTGGCGCGGTTGAAAGCCACCGCCAATGCCAGCAGATCT
>JAPLPC010000074.1 GCA_026400425.1 Hyphomicrobiales bacterium
CTTCGATGTCCAGCTCGACGTCATCGAATGGAACACGCTGTTCACCAACTGGCGTCGCGGCGCCAAGGATCCGACGGCCAACGGCGCCAACGCCACCAACGTCACTTACGCGGCGATGGACCCGTTCTTTGCGCTGGTGCGCTTCCTGCAGTCGTCGATGGCGCCGCCGGTGTCGAACAACTGGGGTTACAACAACAATCCCAAATTCGATGAACTGGTGAAGAAGGCACGCACCACGTTCGATGCTGCAGAGCGTGACAAGGCGTTGGCCGAGCTGCATGCAGCCTCGGTGGATGACGCCACGTTCCTCTATGTGGCGCATGACGTCGGGCCGCGCGCGCTGAGCCCGAAGATCAAGAACTTCGTGCAGCCGAAGAGCTGGTTCGTCGACTTCTCGCCGATCACGATGACGCCGTAAGGAAAGACGGTTCTTCCCTCTCCCCAAGGCACAGCGAAGCTGTGCAGGGTGGGAGAGGGTGGATCGAACGCGAAGCGTTCGAGACGGGTGAGGGGCGCCGCAAGCTTCGAGCCTGGTGACCCCTCATCCGTCCCGGCCTTCGGCCGTGCCACCTTCTCCCACAAGGGGAGAAGGAACTAAGAAATAGGTGCCCCGTGTTCAGTTATGTCGCGCGCCGCGTCGTTTACGCGATCCCCATCATTCTCAGCGTCGCGCTGGTGTGCTTCCTGCTGGTGCATATCACGCCGGGCGATCCGCTGGTCGCTGTGCTTCCCGCCGACGCCTCGCAGGAGCTCGCGCAGCAGCTGCGCGTCGCCTACGGTTTCGACAAGCCGCTGCCGGTGCAATTCGGCCTGTGGGTCTGGCGCGCGCTGCATGGCGATCTCGGATCGTCCATCGCGACCGGCCGCCCGGTGCTGGCCGAAGTGCTCAATGCCGTCCGCAACACCGTGATGCTCGCGGTGTTCGCGGCCGCCATCGGCTTCACGCTCGGTCTCTTCTTCGGCCTTATCGCCGGCTATTTCCGTGACACCTGGGTCGACAAGGTCGCGACCTCCATCGCGATCGCGGGCGTCTCGGTGCCGCATTACTGGCTCGGCATGGTGCTGGTCATCATCTTCTCGGTGCAGCTCAACTGGTTGCCGGCCGTGGGCGCCGGCTCCGGCGGCTCCGCCGCCTGGGCATGGGACTGGGAGCACATGAAATATCTCATCCTGCCCGCCGTCACGACGTCGGTGATCCCCATGGGCATCGTCACGCGCACCGTGCGCGCGCTCACCGGCGACATCCTCTCGCAGGATTTCGTCGAGGCGCTGCGGGCCAAGGGTTTGCAGGAATTCAAGGTGTTCAGGCATGTCATCAAGAACGCTGCACCCACGGCGCTTGCGGTGATGGGCCTGCAGCTCGGTTACATGCTCGGCGGTTCGATCCTGATCGAAACGGTGTTCTCGTGGCCCGGCTCGGGCCTGTTGTTGAACTCCGCGATCTTCCAGCGCGACCTGCCGCTGTTGCAGGGCACGATCCTGGTGCTGGCGCTGTTCTTCGTGTTCCTCAATCTCCTGGTCGATATCGCGCAGGCGTCCATCGATCCGCGCATCAAGCGGGCCTGACGCCATGACTGTGATCACCGATACCGCTCTTCAGGCGGCACCCGTCACCAAAGCCCGCGGTTACTGGGCCACGGTCGGCCGCCGTATCAGTCGCGACAAGGTTTCGATGGCCTGCGCCGTCATCCTGTTGCTGATCCTGCTCGCCGCGATCTTCGCGCCCTATCTCGGTCTCGCCGATCCCTATCAGGGCTCGATGATCCGGCGGCTGCGCGCCATCGGCACGCCGAACTATCCGCTCGGCACCGACGAACTCGGCCGCGACATGCTGGCCCGCCTGATCTATGGCGGCCGGTTGTCATTGCTGATCGGCATCCTGCCGGTCATTCTTGCCTTCATCATCGGCACGTCGCTGGGCCTTGTGGCCGGTTATGTCGGCGGCAAGCTCAATACGGCCATCATGCGCACCATCGACGTGTTCTACGCATTCCCGTCGGTGCTGCTGGCGATCGCAATCTCCGGCGCGCTGGGCGCCGGCATCGTCAATTCCATCGTCTCACTGACCATCGTGTTCGTGCCGCAGATCACCCGCGTCGCCGAAAGCGTCACCACCGGCGTGCGCAACATGGACTATGTCGAAGCCGCGCGCGCGTCCGGCGCCGACACCTTCACCATCATGCGCGTGCATATGCTCGGCAACGTGCTCGGCTCGATCTTCGTCTATGCGACCGGCTTGATTTCGGTGTCGATGATCCTCGCCGCCGGTCTGTCCTTCCTCGGCCTCGGCACCAAGCCGCCGGAGCCGGAATGGGGCCTGATGCTGAATACGCTGCGCACGGCCATCTACGTCAATCCGTGGGTCGCCGCATTGCCCGGCGTGATGATCTTCGCGGTGTCAATCTGTTTCAACCTGCTGAGCGACGGCATGCGCAGCGCCATGGATATCCGGAACTGACGCCATGACAGATACGCTCGAAATCACCGACAAAATGCTCGAACCGCTGGAAGATATCGGCGGCGATGCGCAGCCGTTGCTGCATGTCAAAGGCCTGACCAAGCACTTCCCGGTACGCGGTGGGTTGTTTGCACCGAGCAAGACCGTGCGTGCCGTCGATGATGTGTCGTTCGCCATTGGCAAAGGCGAAACCGTCGGTATCGTCGGGGAATCCGGTTGCGGCAAGTCCACCACCGCGCGGCTGCTGATGCATCTCATGCCGCGCGATTCCGGCGACATCGTTTTCGACGGCCGGGCGGTCGGTCGTGAACTGACGCTGCGTGAACTCCGTCGCGGCATGCAGATGGTGTTTCAGGACAGCTACGCCTCGCTGAATCCGCGGCTCACCATCGAGGAATCCATCGCTTTCGGCCCGAAGGTCCATGGCATGGCCGACAAGACCGCACGCGCATTGGCGCGCGATCTGCTCGGCAAGGTCGGCTTGCGGCCGGAAGTCTTCGCCAATCGCTATCCGCATGAAGTCTCGGGTGGCCAGCGTCAGCGCGTCAATATCGCACGCGCCCTCGCGCTGTCGCCGCGCCTCGTCATTCTCGACGAAGCCGTCTCGGCGCTCGACAAGTCGGTCGAAGCGCAGGTGCTCAATCTGCTGGTGGATCTCAAACGCGAATTCGGCCTCACCTATCTGTTCATCAGCCACGATCTCAACGTGGTCCGCTACATCTCCGACCGTGTGCTGGTGATGTATCTCGGCGAAGTGGTCGAACTCGGTCCGGTCGACGATGTCTGGGATGCGCCGGCGCATCCCTATACGCGGGCGCTGCTGGCCGCGATGCCCTCCACCGATCCGGACAACCGCACCGAAGTCCCGCCGATCACCGGCGATCCTCCGAACCCGATCGAGCCGCCGTCGGGCTGTCGGTTTCACACCCGCTGCGCGTTTGCCGAAGCGATGTGCGGCGAGAGCAAGCCGTTGCTGACGGAGATCACCGCCAGCGGTCATCAGACGGCATGTTTTATGGCGATCCCGGGTTCCGGGCACAGCAAGGCCCCGCGCGCAGGAGTGCAGTGAGATGGCGAAGCCCACCGCGAAACAGATCAAGGTGATGGCCGAGGTCACGGGCGTGCCGGTCTCCGACGAGACCGCCGAGCGCA
>JAPLPC010000182.1 GCA_026400425.1 Hyphomicrobiales bacterium
CCGCAGCGTCGGCACCCGATCGAGCAGCCCGTCGTCGGCAAGGCGCTGGGCGAAGGATGCCGGCGCGATCAGCACATCGCAGCCGGCGTCGGCGATTTCGCGTTCCAGGACGGCGCCGTCGGACGGGTGATGCAGGCCCAAGACGCCGCCGGACAGCAGCCAGGGCACGATCGACGAGGCGAGATGGCCGAAGGATGTTGGCAGCAGCGCCGACATCATGGTCGCGCCCTGCGGCATGCCGCTTTCGAGGAACACGGCGAGCCCGCCGGAAATCAGGTTGAGATGCGTCCGCGGCACGGCGCGAAAACCATCGGCAGTGATATCGAAACTGATGATGGCGGCGTTGCGCGCATCCGGCGTCGGCGGCAGCGGTTCGATGAAAGGGCCGGCCAGCACATGGTCGAGCGGGATCATCCCTTCCGGCAGATCATGTCCGAAGCCGCCGACATAGCGGATGGAAAATGCTTCGGCGGCGGCGTTCATGACGAGATCGGCATGGCTGACGCCGTCGATCTTGCTCGACGTCACGATGGCGCGTGCACCCGTGCGGTTCAGTGCCGTCGTGAGATCGTGCTGTCGCCACAGTTGTGGGAGCAGGGCGACGACTAGCCCTGCGCGATGCGCGGCCAGCAGGGTCAGCGCAAATTCCACGGTGTTCGGAAGCTGTACGGCGATCACCGATCCGGGCGGCAGGCCCATTTCGATAAAATGCGCAGTCAGCGCGCTGATCTCGCGATCTGCTTCGGCGAATGTCAGGCGCTGCGGCGCCGTCTGCGTGACCCGCATCTTGTCGGCGGGATCGACCAAAGCCAGCGCTTGCGGCTGCCTGAGCAGCGAGCGGCGGAACAAGCCATCGAGGGTGGGCGAGGTGCTGGCTGCGGTCACGGGGTCACTTCCGATCGGGCGAGGGGCGCGCCCACCACGTCTCCGGCAAGATGCCGACAAGCGCGGTGGACTGTGGCCGTTCTATCCGATTCCATCGCGCAAGCCATTGTTCGCGCACGTTGTACACGGGGATCGCATAGGCGCCGGACATCCAGGCCCGGTCGAGGGCGCGTACTGCCGCGACGAAATCCGGGCGATTACGGGCTTTCAGCATTTCGCCGATCATGGCATCGATGGCTGGACTCTTGGCGCCCATATAGTTGCGTGTGCCGGGCACGTCGGCGGCTTCGGATCCCCAGTAGAACGACTGCTCATTGCCCGGCGACAACGAATTGTCCCAGCGGTTCGGCAGCATGTCGAACTCGTAATTGATCCGGCGCTGATCGAATTGCACGCCGTCCACGGCACGGATGCTGGCGGTGATGCCGGCGCGCTTGAGATCGCGGGCGTAAGTAAGCGCGATACGCTCCTGGTCGCGGGTGGTGACGAGTATCTCGAAATCCAGCGGCGTCTTGTCGGAGGTTTTGCGCAGCACATTGTCGTCGAGCCGGTAGCCGGCGTCTTTCAACAAAGCGAGGGCCGCGCGCAACGCCGGACGGTCGCGGCCGGAGCCGTCGCTGACGGGGAGGCGGTAGCTGCCATCCATGATATCGGCGGGAATCTGCGCGGCGTAGGGCTTGAGCAATTCGCGCTCGCGGCTGTCGGCGGCGCGGCCATAGGCCGACAGTTCGGAGCCGGCGAAGATTCCGCCCGATCGGGCATAAAGACCGAAGAAATAGTTGCGATTGATCCAGTCGAAATCGAACAGCAGCGTCAACGCGCGGCGGACACGAATATCGGCAAACACGGGCTTGCGCGTGTTGAAGACCAGAAACTCCGACGGCTTCGGCAGCCCGGTGACGATGCGGTCGCGAACGACCTCGCCGGCTTTCACCGCCGCGAAATCGTAGCTCTCGTGCCAGCGCAACGGTTCGTTTTCGACCCTGAAATCATAAAGGCCGCGCGCGAACGCCTCGAACATGCCGTTGGCCTCGCGATAATAGTCGAACCGCACCTCGTCAAAATTCCACATTCCGCGGTTCACCGGCAGATCGCGCCCCCAGTAATCGGGATTGCGAGTCATCGTGACGCTGGCACCGGGGCGGACATGTGTGATCGTATACGGCCCCGATCCAATCGGCGGCGCCATGGTCGTGTCCTCGAACGTCTCGGGTGCGACCGCATGTTTGGGCAGGATCGGCATCAGGCCGAGGATCAGCGGCAATTCGCGGTCGTCCGCCTCCTTGATGTCGAACCGGATCGTCAGCGGCCCCTGCAATTCCGCTGCCGTGACCTTGCCAAAATACTGCCGGAAATGCGGACGGCCGCGGTCCTTCAGCAACTGCCAGGAGAACAAAACATCCTCTGCGGTCACCGGCTTGCCGTCCGAAAACCGCGCCTTGGGATTGACGCGAAAGGTGACGTAGCTGCGGTCGTCGTCGGTCTCGACGCTTTCGGCGAGCAGGCCGTACAGCGTGAAGGCTTCGTCCTGGCCGCGCGCGAGCAGGCTCTCGGTCACATAGCCGCGTACTTGCTGAACGGCGATGCCGCGGACGATGAACGGATTGAGACTGTCGAAGGTGCCTAGCACGCCCCACACGATCCGGCCGCCTTTGCTGGCATCCGGATTGACGTAAGGCATATGTGTGAAACCAGCCGGCAGGGCGGGCTGCCCATGCATGGCGATCCCGTGCTGCGGGGTGGGATCGGCAACCGCGGGATCGGCGATGACGACGAGCGCAATCACGAGGGCAGCCAGCAGGCCCCGCGCATCCCGCGCCCACGGCTGCGGGAAGTGGTTTGATTCGATCCGGTTCACTGTGGAAACCTAGCACGGTTGCATCGGACCAAACCGTGACGTTGCACGCCTTCGTCGTATCGCAAGGCGAGCAGCGGGGTTCCGAACAGCGGGGCGTCGGCCTTGCGATTTAAAGGGATTGAGCTATACGAACGGCGTTCTCAGCCCGTTCAGTTCCACGCGCATCGCGCGTCCTGAAAGAGCCATAAACCCTGTTAGGAAGAGCGCGAGAATTCACTGCCTCCGAATCGTTGCCGGGGCGGGCAGGGCGCAGCGGGACAATTGACCGTCCGAGGTGACCGTCCAACGTGACCGTTCTAGACCACGGCTTATTGGACTTTCAGGGCAAAAACTGTAACAGGAACGACGTCCAGATGACTAAAGGGTTTTCCGCAATGAATTTCCGTCTCTTGGCTGCGTCGGTATTGCCGCGCAAGCGTGGTGTTGCGCTGCTGGCGGCGACAGCGCTGACCGCGGGCTTGATCGGTTCGGATGCGTTCGCCCAGGCGCCCGCTCCGACTGCGCCGCCGAAGGCGGCTCCGGCTCCCAAGGCTGCGCCGAAGGCGGCCCCCAAGGGCGCAGCGCCGGCCGCGCCGGCTCAGCAGGCCGCGCCGCAGCCGCAGGGCGAGCAACAGCAGGTTCAGCTGATCTACGCGCCGTGGACCAAGTTCTGTCTCAAGGGCCAGGACGCCAATGCCAAGCAGGTCTGCTTCACCGGCAAGGACGGCCGCATCGAGTCGGGCCAGCCCGTCATTGCCGCCGTGATCATCGAGCCGGAAGGCGAGCCGAAGAAGATCCTGCGCGTGACCTTGCCGCTCGGCATGCAGCTCGTGCACGGCACCCGCGTCATCATCGACAGCAACGCGCCGGCGCAGAGCCCTTATGTGATCTGCTTCCAGAACGGCTGCATGTCCGATTACGAAGTGACGCCTGAACTGCTGGCCAATCTGAAGAAGGGCCAGAACCTGATCGTGCAGGCGATCAATTCGAACGGCGCGCCGCTGACGCTGCCGTTGCCGTTGGCCGAATTCGCCAAGGCCTATGACGGACCGCCGACCGACCCGAAGGTGTTCGAGGAAACCCAGAAGAAGCTGCAGGAAGAATTGCAGAAGCGCGCCGCGGAAGCCCGTGCCAAGCTGGAAGCCCAACAGCCCGCCGGCGGAGCGGCTCCGGCAACCCCGGCCAATCCGGCTGCCAAGTAAGCGGTTCGCGACGACAAGCAAGAGGCGCCCCACGGGGCGCCTCTTTTGTTTGCGACTTGATCGTCATTCCGGGGCGCCGCAAGCGAACCCGGAATCGTTAAGAAGAGAATCTCAGATCGAGATTCCGGGTTCGCGCGCGAAGATGCGCGCGCCCCGGAATGACGGACCTATCGGCCCGTCAGTTCAGCGACAAGTTGCGCTGGCGGTAGCCACCGGTTTTGTCGCGGACGAAGATTTCGGAGACCTGGGAATGGCGGATCGGCTCGCCGGAATCGTCGGGGAGCAGATTTTGCTCGGACACATAAGCGACGTATTCGGATTCCGAATTCTCGGCGAGCAGGTGATAGAACGGCTGATCCTTGCGCGGCCGGACTTCCTCCGGGATCGACAGCCACCATTCCTCGGTGTTGTTGAACACCGGATCGATGTCGAACACAACGCCCCGGAACGAATAGATCCGGTGACGGACGATCTGTCCGATCTGGAATTTGGCGGTCAGCGCTTTGATCATAAACGGTCGATTAAACCAGGATTGTGGCCGATGCTAGGGGCAAAGCGACAGATTTGCGACCCCGGAAGTGCGATTCGACGGATCCGGCCATGGAACGCCCTGGAAAGGCCGATTGGGTGGCCGCATCGGCATATCAATCCGCTACGCAAATCGGAGCCCGAATTTCAAAGAATGGAAAGTCAGCGCAAATGGCGCTCCCTAGCGGAATCGAACCGCTCTCTCCACCGTGAAAGGGTGGCGTCCTAACCGATAGACGAAGGGAGCAAAAACGTCGGTGCTGCCAATATCCGATATCGGACATGGTGACCGGCATTTCGCACGGTTAGTAAATGGCAGGAACATCAGTGCGTTAGATGTCCAGCCAAGGCCCTGCGCCGACCGGAATCAAATCTGCCCGGCGTCAGTGGGCGAACGTATAGTGTCCTTTGACGGGGTCGGCAAGTCATCTGAGCGGGCAATATGAAAGATCGTTGTGGGCGAGATTATCGCGCACCGGCGATCGACATCTGCAATTTGACAGACCATCTCAACGTTTCATCAAGCCTGTCATTTTAGGGTCGGGCGGGGGCGTGGAGACGGCGATGGCAGTGACGAAAAAGCGCGATGTTAGGCGGTCGGTGCAGCAGGCCGGGTGGATCACGCTGGACGGCGGCTTTGCCGCGCGCATGTGCAACGTGCTCGATTTGTCCGCCAGC
>JAPLPC010000111.1:0-1592 GCA_026400425.1 Hyphomicrobiales bacterium
CCAGCGCCGATGTCAGGCAGCCGATGATGGTCCAGGTCTTGAGATTGCCGCGTGACGCCGGAAACAGCACCCCGATCAGCGGCACCATCGCCATCCCGATCAGGGTGCCGATATGCTGGATGCTGGAAAGCTTGGTGGTCTCGCCCGGCGAGAAACCGAACACCACGCCGGCAAACGGCTCGAGGATCAGATCCTGCGCGCTGTAGGCCAGCATCGACACGAACACGAACAGCGCAAACCGCCGCGCCTGTGGTTCGCGCCAGACATCCCGAAGCGCTGCGCTGAATGACGCGGACGGCTTGTGCCCGGGCGAGACGACCATCGTCCCGGATATCGCGGGCTCGACACCCCAAACACCGATCACCGTGAGCGTCATGGCGATGACGGACACCGCGCCCGACACCATCACCAGCCGACTTGGCGAGAACGGATCGAGCAGGTGACCGGCCGTCGCCGTGGTGACGATGAAGCCGGCGATCATCATGACCCAGACAATCGTCGCAGCAGTAGCGCGGCGGCGGTCGTCGGTGCGCTTGGCCAACAGTACCAGCAAGGACGTGCCCGCCGCGCCGACACCGGCCCCGATCAGGCAGAAAGCAAAGACAGCCAGTGCGATACCTAGCGCGACATGGCTGGCCATGGTCGCCGTTGCTACCGCAGCGAGAAATCCTCCCAGTGCGAGCACGGCCATGCCGCCGATGATCCACGGCGTGCGTCGCCCGCCCTGATCGGAGCCATGGCCCCACGCCGGACGAAACGCCTGCAGCGCGTAGTGGATCGCCACCAGCGCCCCCGGCAGCATCGCCGGCATCGCCAACTCGACCACCATCACGCGATTGAGCGTCGAGGTGGTCAGCACGACGATCGCCCCCAGCCCGGTCTGCACCAGACCAAGACGGACAATGCTGGCCCACGACAAAACATTCATGGTCATGATCCCGCGGCCTGCAAGCCCGCCAGCGCGAAGGCGCTGATCAGCATGCCCAGCACATAGCAACTGATGCCCGTGCCGTTGTACCAGGGCGCGCGCTCACGCGGCGCCTTCAACAGATGCGCCATCAGGACCAACTGCGCCACGAGCAGCGCGCCGACGGCCAGGGCGTAGACCGGCCGCTCCCATGACAACAGCATTCCGACCACCACAAGCTGCGGCACCGCCATCACCCAGCAGGCGAAACGCGCAGCCCTGGGCACACCGAGCAGCACCGGTAATGAATTGACGCCCATGCGGGTGTCGCCGTCGACGGATTTGAAATCGTTCAGCGTCATGATGCCATGCGCACCGACGCTGTAGAGCAGCGCAATCACGCAGACGCGCCAGTCCGGCGCCGATGCCGTCATGACGGCGGCACCGGGGAACCAGGGTAGCCCCTCGTAGCAGAGCCCGCAGGCCGCATTGCCCCCCCAGCCGTTCTGCTTGAGACGGACCGGCGGCGCGCTATAGGCCCAGGCCAGCACGAGACCGACGACTGCGGCGGCGAACCCCCATATGCCGAGCGTCGTCGCCAGCAACAACGACACCAAGGTCCACAGCACCGCAATGGCCAGCCCCCACCGTCCCGGAATCCGCCCCGATGGAATCGGCCGGTGCG
>JAPLPC010000111.1:1598-3844 GCA_026400425.1 Hyphomicrobiales bacterium
TCGCGGTCGTACCAATCATTCACCGCCTGGCTGGTGGCGCACACCATCGGTCCGGCGAGCACGATGCCCGCAACGATCATCGGCCAATGCGCGCTCCAGGATTGGCCGGACGACACCACGCCACAGCCGAACGCCCACATCGGCGGAAACCAGGTGATCGGCTTCAGCAGTTCCAGCACCACGGCGGGCGATGGGCGCCGGACAGCACCGGTCGGGATCACATCACTCATCATCGGCGCCCTCCTCTGCCGCCGGTTCGGCGAGACCGAAACGACGCAGCTTGACGTACAGACTTTGCCGGCTGAGGCCGAGCATCTCGGCGGCCGACGCGCGGTTGTCGCCGGTCAATTCCAGCGCCGCCTCGATGGACAGTTTCTCGATCACATCGGTGGTTTCACGCACGAGATCGCGCAACGGCACACGGCCGATCATGCCGGTGAGCTGCGCGATCGACCGCGGCATTTCCGGCGATGACGCAATCGCGCCGGATAGCCGCTTCTCGACATTGCGGATGGCAAATCCGAAGCACGGCTTGTTGTCCGTCTGCGTGACCGAGACCGCGGACACTTCGACATCGACAGCCGCGCCATAGGCTCCACGCAGCAGCGTGGCGAACATCTTGACATTTCCGCTCTGCTTGAGATTGGCAAGCAGCACACCGAAATCGACGCCCGACCGGCCAAGCCAGCGATCGAGGCTTTCACCACGCACCTGTTCTTCATGGTTCAACTGGGCCATTTCCAGAAAGGCGCCGTTGACCTTGATGATGGTGCCGTCATCGCGCGTGATCACGGTCGCGTCCGGCGCCGTGTCGAAGTAGCTCGTCAGCAGCGCTGCCGCTGACATGGCCGCACGATCGGACGCCGGCCCCTGCTCGGACAGCCGCACGAGCAGCAGCGATGCGCGCTCCTGTCGAAACAGCGACGCCGTCAATTGGCACGCGCGCTGGTCTCTGGCGAGACGGACGCGGATGCTGCTGTCACGGCCGGTTGCCCGGATATCAGCCAGACAGTTCTGGATAGCCGGCACGTCGGCTGGTTCAAAAAAACCGACAAAACTGGATTTGATCGGTAGCGGCGCTGCCTGACCCAGCAAGCTCAGCGCCGCAGGATTGACGTCGATGATGCTCGTCGTTTGCGCGTCAATCACCATGACGGCCTCCGCCGACACCTGAAACAGCAGCCGATAGCGTGTCTCGGCGTGACGCAACCGAACATAGTCGCGTTCCATCGATTGCTGCGCACTGATCAGGCGCTGCTGCATGGCCGCGAGTTGGCGGAGATCGCGCCCGACCAGCACGAAGCGATCGTTGCGGCCGATATTCACCGCCGCATACAGAACGGGGACATCCACCCCTGTGGAGGACGGATGATTGACCTGCCGCCAGACGGAGGCTTTGCCGGCTGTTGCATCCTGCAACAGGTCGGCGATCTTGGCGCGCGTCTCGGCTGTCACGGTGTCCGTCAGCTTCGATCCGCGCCAGCGTCCGTGGCCATCGAGCTCCAGCGAAAGCTCGTCTTTGTTGAACGCCACATCCCGGATCACACCTTGCCCATCGACCACCACTGCGACGTCGGTCGCGGCGGCTATCAATTTCGCAGCAGACTGTGCACCGAGATCGCCGAGCGACTCCTTCGGAGATTTGAACACCTGCGACAGGGTAAACGCCCTCCAACAAAAACAAGTCCTCCGATCGTCAGCGTCCGTCCAAGTGAGGCGTTATTATCGTTGTCCGCGAACTTACGTCATTGCGTCAGAACGGCATCTGACTGCGCCTATCGCGGCATGGCGAGACCGTGCTTCACGCCCCAGTCGAACCAGTTATCGACAACGGTGCCGGATAACAGAATGCCGATGCCGCCCGTCAGCGGGCAAAGCACTGCGAACCACCAAGCCCAACGATGGATCGACTCCGCGGTGGCGTTGAAGCCCATCGTCCAGCGCCAGAACAGTGCAGCGCGTTCCAGAGCCGTGCCACGATCGACGATCTGCTCGATCTCGCGCTCGCCGCCATAGCGGCTGACAGCCAGGATCGTTGCGCCATGCATCGCGAACAGCAGCGCCGATCCATACAGGAACACGATCGAAAGCATGTGGAACGGATTGTAGAACAGGTTGCCATAGGTGATGGAGAAATTATTAGTCCAGTCGAGATGCGGGAAGATGCCGAATGGGACGGCTTCGCTGAAACTACCCATCAACAGCGGACGAATGAAACCGAGCACGAGATAGAGCCAGATTGCGGA
>JAPLPC010000035.1 GCA_026400425.1 Hyphomicrobiales bacterium
AGACCGATCTTTTCGTTAAGTTGCTACAACCGAGATCGACCTGAGATCGGTCCATCACGTCGAAGAAGCCAGCTTTCCGGCTCACTCCGAGGATTTTCTGAAGTGATCTGTCGAACCGACGGCTTGGATGGATGTCAGGCAGAAAAACGCGGTAATGCCGGAAATGAGATTATCGATATTCGAACGGCCGACGACCCGCATCGGCGTCGATTAGCTGATGGACTAGGGAATATCATCGTGTCTAGCCGGACCACCTTCGTTCTCGAAAGCAGCGAGTTTTTGCACGACCGATCGGCTGAACTTGAGGCGGACGCCCACGCCCATTGTCTCGTTGTCCGGAATGAAAACTGCTCCATATTCTTCGAGCTTGTTTCGTATTATTTCGACGGTCGCGCCGTCTGGTTCCAGCTCACCGGACTCGAATTGTATCAAGACTTTCTCCGCAATTCCGACTTTGTCAGCCAGTCGAGACTGACTGAGCTCGATAAGAGCGCGAGCGGCGGCACAAAGCGGTCCGGTTAACATGATGCCTCCATGGAAATATGCGCTTCAACCTAATCGAATCCCGTCGCAGATGAAAGACGGCTATCGTCAGCGCAGCGTGAGATCGGGGTTTACTCGCACGTGTTTGGAATTTTGGCGGGAAGGGCTCGATCGTTTGATGCTCTCCGTGAGATTGTAAGTGATGGTGCCGCGCTCCTGGCGTATCTCTCGCTGTCTCACGCGCCATGATCAGATCGTCCGCAGCCGAGGTGGTCGATGGGCACGACCTTAAGGTCGTCTTCAGAACGTTGGAGTTGGCCAACGCTGGAGCTATGTCCAACCGTGCGCGGCTCGACGGCGCTCCCTTGGTAGCTGCATGTACTCTGCAACGACCCCGGATATGACCATCGGAGATGCAGGCGGCGGAGAGACATCTGGCATGTGCAGGCGAAGCGAATATGGCCCGAAGCCAGGATCCGACGAACCGGGTCCGTCGGGTCTGGCCTGAACCATGTCGTGCTGAACGGAGGACAATCCATGACATCACTGGATCGTAAGATCGCCGAAGTGATCCTGTACGGGTCCATGGACGCCGTCGTTTGCACCGATCTCGACGGGAAGATAACGTTCTGGAATCCCGCTGCGACGCGCATCTTTGGGTTTGCGGAAGACGATGCGCTCGGACGATCCCTCGATCTGATCATCCCTCCGGCGATGCGTGCCCGTCACTGGTCCGGCTATCATGAAGTCATGCAGACCGGAAGGAGTCGTTATTCCGCCGGTGAAACCCTCTCGGTTCCGGCGTTGAACAAGGAGGGTGCGCGCATCTCCGTCGAGTTCACCATGGCCGTCATCCGCGACGATGCGGGGCGCTTGTCGGGGGCGGTCGCGATCATGAGAGACGTGAGCAAGCGTTTCGAGGAGATGCAAAGTCTCAAACGCAAGCTAACAGCGGCTACGGTGCCGTCATGATCCTGTGTCCGGCCGCCTTCGCGGGTGGATCCTCGATCTGGTGCACGCATTTCCATCAAAGTCCGCTGCGACCTTGACGGGGAAGCGCTCCTTCAGCTTCTCTGCAAGTGGCCTGTCGAATCACGTACCTGATCCCCGAGGTTGGGGGTGCGACCCACAGTTGCAGAAGAGAGTGTTCCGCCTCAATATGCATCGCGTCGACGAGGAGTCCCGTCCTTCTTCGAGAATTTTCGAACTGGCGGTCCGGGCCCTGATATGCCGGCGGCCGCTTCGAAGAATCTGCACTGCTGGATGCTTCCAGAACACCGCTCAGACCCGCGATCGTTCAACAGAAACGATTATCCTTTGCCGTGCTTAAACCATGCAGTCGCCGAATGGAAGGTGCCCGACAAGCCTCAGCGCCGGGCAGGCGGCACTGCCAGGACATCGGCGTTCACCGAACGCAGGACTGCTTCAGTGACGCTTCCGATTAATTCCTTCAACAGTCCCGTACGTGCATGGGTACCCATTATAACCAGATCCGCGCGCATCTGCTCGACGACTCGTATAATCACGTCCATGGGCGCGCCTTCCTCGACGCGTAACGACCATTTCTCGCTTATGAGATCGTTGGCGGCCAGGAAGCCAATCAGCTCGTCTTTCGCGTGCTGCCGCTCGCCGGCTTCGTACTCGGCGGTGTTGGCGCCAGCCATCTGCAGCTTTCCCTTACCTATAGCCACAAAGGCGTGAAGCATCGTGGCATGGGCAAGATTGATCAGTCCGGACGCCTTGGCCATTCGAAGGGCATGGATTGATGGTTCCGAAGTTTCCACAGGTACGAGTACGGTGTCGTACTGTCTCTGCACCTCCCTGTTAACCATCAGCACAGGAAACGGTCCAGTGCGGATAACACGCTCGACCGTGGTGCCGACAAAGATGTCTCGCAGAAGAGTCCTTCGATGTGCACCCATGACAATCAGGTCGGCCTTCATGGTTCTCGCAGCATCCAGTATCCCGGAAAAGGCGGAGCCGGTCACCACAAGTGGATTGCACCGCGTCTGCTGAAGCTCAGGCATGACGATCATCTGCTCCCGCAATATCTCGTTCGCTTCTCGTCGTTCCATCTCCAAAAGCGCTTGTGGCTGGTCGTCGTCTACCACATGAACAACGGTAAGTGAGGAACCCGAAGCCTGCGCCAGCAAGCCGGCTTGGCGCAAGGCGCGATTAGAGCGAGTTGAGAAATCCGTGGCTGCCAGAATTTTCATGGTTTCTGCCTCCTGAATGAGTGGCCTTTCATCAGCACGGGGTACAGCCGCCTCTTCGGCGAAAGTTGCGAATCCGAGATGAGCCGTCATAGGCGCCGGTATCAGCCGGCGCCCGCCCATGCCATGGCGTCTATTTAATAGGGATTTGGCTCTTAATGCACAGGGAGAAAAGGTCCTGCTCGGGAGGGTCCTGTCCGCCCGAGCTACTTCCTGCCTCGAGCGGCGCTCTCAAAAATCGGCCGTGAATGCTCCGATCATAATACTAATGTAATAGCAAACTGGAGTGTTCAGGGCTTGCCATACAGCCTGATCTTCAGCGTCCAGATTGGTTCGAAGTTTTAGACCTGTCCAGTTCATCCAAATTGCCCTCCGACCTGTCCCGGTGCACTGCTGCTCGCACCAGGACCATCAGCGTGATCGGCGTTGTCACCGTGACGAAAACCGCGATGAGAACTTCGTGCACTATTGGTCGCGTCTGCAGGACAGAAAAGAAAATCATGGACGCAAATAACAGGCAGCCAGCGCCGAGCGTTGCTCCTAAGGTTGGCGCATGGACGCGCTGGTAGAAGTTGCGGAGCCGCAGCAACCCCAGCGACCCCGTGAGGCTCAGACTCGTGCCGAGCAGCAGAAGCATCGAAACCAAGAGCGCGGCCCAGGTTGGGAATTCCTCAGCGAGAGTCATTCGATCACCTCACCGCGGAGTAAAAATTTTGCCACAGCCAATGTCGACACGAATCCGAGCAACGCGATAATGAAGGCCGCTCCAAAATAGGATGTGCTGCCGGTCCGGATGCCAAAGGTCAACATCAGGAGCATTGCGTTGCTATAGATGGTATCGAGGCCCAACACGCGGTCCTGGGCTCGGGGTCCCCGCAGCATACGAAACGCGGCACACCCCATGGCCAGCGTGAGGAATACTTGCGAGACGGTGAGCGACCAGCCGAGCACTTGTGCACTCATTCAAATATCTCCAGCAGAAGGCGCTCGTAGCGACACTTGATGGTGTCGATCCAGATGCCCTCGTCGACCAAATCCAGAACGTGAATCATCAGTGTCCCGTTCCTCGGATTGAACTGGACCCAAAGGGTCCCCGGCGTCGCCGTGATAATGCAGGCCAAGGCCGCCAGCCCGTATCGGTTGCGCATGTCGATAGGAATATTCAGAAAGCCGGATGTCACACTGCGGGGCCGCGGCACGAGAATGATCGCTGCGACGGCAATGTTGGAGCGGATGATGTCAATCAGCACCAAAAAGGCGAGGGTGACGATCGCGCGCGGGTTCCGGACCCTTCCGGTGGCCGGCTGCAATGCTGTCAACAACCAGCCGCCCAGCAGCGCGAGAAGACCGCCGAGCAAGATCTGGCCAGCGGATAATGTCTGGTTCAGCAACAGCCACATGACCAGGAGGCATGCCGACAGCAAGGGGAAGGGCAGCCACCTGTTCATGAGCCCCCCTTTGCGGGTGCAATGCGTCCGAGGGGCGCGGTAAGCACACCCTGGATATAGCCCTGTGGCGCGTATAACGCGCTGGCGGTCGCCTGCATGTAACGCATGACGGGGCCGGCCTGGACGGTCAGTGCGGCGGCGGCGAGCAGCAGGATCACAATCGGTGCTATCTCGATGACACGCACCCGCGGCACGCTGTGCTCCTCGCGCGTCCACAGCGTCCGAATTCCGGCCCGGGTCATGGCCACGAGTGTCGTCAGGCCGGAGAAAATCAGGAGCCCGAGCAGCGCCCATGCCAAGGCCGGGACGCCGGCCGTCATGCCGGGGCCGGGCGGGCTGAACAAAGCGGTCAGCACGGCGAACTTGGCGATGAAGCCCGACAGCGGCGGCAGTCCCGCCAGCACCAAGGTGCAACCGATGAAGCAAAGGCCGAGAATGGCCATCGCTGCCGGAATCGCCACGCCGACTTCGTCGGTCTGCACTAGATCGTCTCCGTCATCTTCGCCGTAGGCTTCCCGGGTGACGGCAAGTACGTCCGCGCCCGGTTCGCGGCCCCGTTCGAGCAGTTCGATCAGCATGAAAAGCGCTCCGATGGCGAGGGTCGAACTCACCAGATAATACAGCGCTGGACCCGTCACGCCGACTTGCCCCGTCGCGATAACCGCCATGACGGTCCCGGAGGAAATCAGCACGGAGAAGCCGGCGAGCCGCGCGATATCCTGGGACGCCAGAACGCCGATGGCGCCGAATACAATCGTTGCTATGCCGGCGAATGCCAGCCATTCCCCGCCAAAATGCGCCGAGGCGCCGCTGTCGGCCCCGAACAGCAACAACCAGAGGCGCAATACCACATACACGCCGAGCTTGCTCATGACCGAGAACATGGCCGCAACCGGCGGAGCAGCGGCAGAATAGGCTGACGGCAACCAGAAGCTCAGCGGCCAGATGCCTGCCTTCACCAGAAATGCAATCCCGAGCACGGCCGCGCCGGTTTCCAGCAACCCTCTGCTTTCGGCGGAGACTTGCGGAATCCGGGTTGCAAGGTCGGCCATGTTGAGGGTGCCGGCGACGCCGTAGATCAAGCTGACGCCGATGAGAAACAGCAGGGAAGTCGCCAGATTGACGACGATGTAGTGCAACCCTGCCCTGACGCGGCGCGTGCCCGATCCATGCAGCACGAGACCGTAGGACGCCGCCAGCAAGAGCTCGAACCAGACGAAGAGGTTGAAAAGGTCGCCGGTTAGAAAAGCGCCGTTTAACCCCATCAACAGGAACTGGAACATGGCGCGGAAGTGTGCTCCGGCCCGGTCCCAGCGAGCAACCGAGAACACCATCGAGGCGAGCGCCAGCACGCTCGTCAGAACCAGCATCAGCGCCGAAAGTCGATCGGCAACCAACACGATTGCAAATGGTGTTGGCCAATCCCCCAGACGATAGACCCACACGGCTGCGGATTCGGGCGCGTCCACAAGAGCAAGCAATGCGAGTGCCACGCCGGTCAATGCAACGATCGTCCCGATGCTGATCGCCGTCTTGAGAATGCGGTACTGCTCGTCGATCAGCAGCATGACGGCGCCGGCCACCAGCGGCAGGACGACCGGAAGTACCAGCAGGTGATCCAGCCAGCGCGTCACGCCTCCGGCTCCGTGCCGTCGACATGGTCGGTGCCGGTCAGTCCCCGCGACGCCAGCAAGACGACCAGGAACAAGGCAGTCGTCGCAAAACTAATCACGATTGCCGTGAGGACGAGAGATTGGGGCAAGGGATCCGCGAATTGGGCGAGACTGCCGATCTGGCCCTTGGCGAGGAAAGGCGGCATACCGACCCGCAACCCTCCGACACCGAGGATGAACAGGTTGACCGCATAGGACAGCAGCAACAGGCCCATGATCACCTGGAAGGTGCGCGGTCGCAGCAGCAGCCAGACGCCGCAACCGGCAAGCGTCCCGATCGCAAGAGACAGGATCAATTCCATCACGTGTCCTCGGTCGGTGCTGCCGTCGCCGATGAGCGTACGACGCGGTGGCTGCGGATCGACTGGTGGGCAAGCGCAACCAGCATCAGCGCGGTGGCGCCGACCACGAGTAGGAATACCCCGAGGTCGAAGATGACCGCGCTGGCGGTCGGGACCGCGCCAATCAGGGGAAGTTCGGCATAATTCGCATAGGACGTAAGAAAGGGTCGGGAGAACAGCCATGGCGCCGCGCCGGCGCAGGCCGCGGTCAAGAGCCCGAACGAGATCCAGCGGAGCGGGCTGATCCGCAACCGCGTTTCCACTAGGCGGATGCCGCCTGCCATGTATTGCAGGATCAGGGCAATGGCCATTGAAATGCCGGCAACAAAGCCGCCGCCGGGAAGGTCGTGGCCGCGAAGAAACAGAAACACGGCCATGATCACCATGAATGGAAAAAGCATTTGCACGATCACGGCAGGAATGGGCAAGAAGCCCCCCTCTGAGCCCTGCCGGAAATGGTCGTCGTTCAGTGCCTTCGGGGGGCTCTGCTGCTCCGGAATGGAGACACTGTCGGGCGCTGGACGGAAGCGGCGCAACAGCGCGAAGACGGTCAATGCGACGACGCCGAGCACCGTGATCTCACCCAAGGTGTCGAAGCCGCGAAAGTCGACCAGAATGACGTTGACGACGTTAGTGCCGCCGCCATCCGTGTAGGCCCGCTCAAGGAAGAACTTCGAGATACTGTTGGGTGTCGGAGACGTCATGACGGAATATGCCAGGATCGAGAGACCGCAGCCGCTCGTCACGGCAACCGCCAGATCGCGAAGGCGACGGCGACGGGTGGATCCTATCGTCCTGACGCGAGCGGCAACGTCGATTACCTCGAGCCGTTTCGGGAGCCAGCGCAAGCCTAGCAGGAGGAGCACCGTCGTCACTATCTCAACCAGAAGCTGGGTCAGGGCGAGATCGATGGCGGACATCCAGACGAACGTGATGCATGTGGAGAGTCCGGCGCCTCCGCCGAGGATGACTGCTGCCAACCGGTGATACTTGGCAAGGTAGGCGCAGCCCAAAGCGCAGGCGATGCCAACAACCCAAACCGCCGCTAAGGCGGGATCGACGTCCACGGATATGATCCGGTTCGCGCCAAGGCCGTGCTGGTAAGCGGGCCACAGGGCGACGACCAGCGCGACGCAGACCAGCAGCAGCAGTTGCGGCTGCAGGCGCCGGGTGCCCAACAGACTCTCCAACGCTCGGGCCCAGCGCCACGACACCATGACCAGAACGCGCTCGAAAATGTGCGCAGCATCCAGGCTTCCCCACAGCGGCGGCCCGTCCACCGCCGTCAGCAAGTATTTGCGCAGCACCAGGTAGGTTGCGATGCCGCCTGCAAGCGCAACCCCACTCATCAGGAGCGGGAAGGTGAAGCCGTGCCAGACCGCCAGGCTGTAGGTCGGTCCGGCGGACCCCAGCACCGCATGGACCGCTGTTTCGAGAATCGGGCCGATCGTGAGTGCCGGAACGATCCCGACCACGAGGCACGCGACAACGAGAATCTCGACAGGAAAGCGCATCCAGCGCGGCGGTTCGTGGGGCGTTCGCGGCAGGTCTTTTGGCGGCGGTCCGAAGAAAACGTCGCGGATGAAACGTAAGGAATAGGCGACAGTGAACATGCTGGCCAGAGTTACGATATAGGGCAGAGCATCGTCGAGCATCGAGCCGTCATGGGTTTCGATGGTTTCGGCGAAGAACATCTCCTTCGACAGAAATCCGTTCAGCAAGGGAACGCCTGCCATGGCCGCAGCAGCGACCATGGCGAGAAACGCGGTTATCGGCATGAAGCGCCACAGCCCGCTCAGGCGGCGGATGTCGCGAGTTCCGGTCTCGTGATCAATGATCCCCGCCGCCATGAATAGCGAGGCCTTGAAAGTCGCGTGATTCAAGATGTGGAAGATAGCGGCCACCAGCGCCAGCGGTCGGTCCAGCCCGATCAGCAATGTAATCAGGCCAAGGTGGCTGATGGTCGAGTAGGCGAGAAGGCCCTTGAGGTCCTGCTGGAATATCGCAAGAAAGGCACCGAGTATGAATGTGGCGAGTCCGGCTGTTCCCACGAACCACAGCCAGTAGTCTGTTCCTCCCATCGCGGGCCACAGACGGATAAG
>JAPLPC010000313.1 GCA_026400425.1 Hyphomicrobiales bacterium
CGCATGTCACCGGCTTGGTCGCGCTCATCCTCGCGACCCTCAACGTCGCCGGCACGCTGGTGGTCCTGCCGAGCTTCAGGGCGGCGGACTTCCTCGCCATCGCCGCGCGCGAACGCATGACCTACACGCTGATGGTGCCGGCGATGTACAATCTCTGCCTGCTGCAGCCGGAATTCGACAGCCATGACCTGTCGGCCTGGCGCATCGCCGGCTTCGGCGGCGCACCGATGCCCGAGGCGACCATCAAGCGCCTCGCGCAGGCGCTGCCGAAACTCAATCTCTGCAACGCCTATGGCTCGACCGAAACCACATCGCCCGCAACCATGTTTCCGCCCGGCGCGCCGGCCGACAAGATCAACACGGTCGGCCGCCCGGTCACCGGCGCGCAATTCATCGTCGTTGATGACGACGGCCGCGAAGTGCCGGTTGGGCAGGATGGCGAATTGCTGATTGCCGGCGCCATGGTGGTGCCCGGCTATTGGGACAATCCCGATGCGACGCGCACGGGGTTCGTCGGCGGCTATTGGCGCTCCGGCGATATAGGCCGCATCGATGCGGAGGGCTATGTCACCGTGGTCGATCGCAAGAAGGACATGATCAACCGCGCCGGCTTCAAGATCTACTGCACCGAAGTGGAAAACGTGATGTCGCATCATCCAGCGATCGTCGAGAGCGCCGTGGTGGGCAAGCCAGATCCGGTGCTCGGCGAACGCGTGCATGCCTTCGCCTATAGCCCCGATGGCGGCGACGAGGCCGACATCCGCAATTACTGCGCCGAGCGATTGTCCGACTACAAGGTGCCGGACAGCATCACGTTTCTGAAACAGCCCCTGCCGAGGAATGCCAATGGCAAGATCATGAAGACGGAGTTGCGCAAGATGCTGCTCTGACTCCTTGTCCCGGACGCGATGCGGCATCCTTGATGCCGCATCGCAGAGTCGGGACCGCCATGTGCTCCGGCGTTCGGGACGGTCCCGGCTCTGCGGAGCAGCACTCCGTGCCGCGCCGCGTCCAGGACAAAGATTTCACATCACCACGCCGCCACCGCGCCATCCGAGCGTGGATCGGTGGCGCCTTCCAGTACGCCGTTCTCGTGCAGCACGATGGCGCCGGCATGGCCCATGGTGCCGGTATAGCTGCCGAGCACCTCGACCTCGTGGCCGGCATCGCGCAACTGCTGGATCAGCGCGGGATCGAATCGATCCTCCACCTTCAGCGTGACGCTCTCATTGCCCCAGGTCTTGCCGAGCAGCCAGCGCGGCGCCGTCACCGCCTGCTGCAGCGGCATGCCGAACATGCCGTAGCGCGAGAACACCGCCGATTGCGTCTGCGGCTGTCCCTCGCCGCCCATATTGCCATAGACCATGCGGCGGCCGTCATCGAAGATCGCTATCGCCGGATTGAGCGTGTGGAATGGCTTGCGGCCGGGCTTCAGCGCATTCCAGCCACTCTCGGCCAAACGGAACGAGGCGCCCCGATTCTGCCAGCAGATGCCGGTCTCCGGCAGCACCACGCCGGAGCCGAATTCAAAATAGACTGACTGGATGAACGACACCGAACGGCCCTGCCCGTCGATGACGCCGAGCCAGATCGTATCGCCGGGCTTGCGGATATGCGGCCATGGCAAAGCGCGCTTGCGATCGATGCGGCGCGCCAGTTCGTCGAGTTTGGCATCGTCGAGGAAGGAAACCGGATCGACCGTCATGTGATCGGGATCGCCGACATGCTCGTCGCGGACGATGAAGGCCTGCTTGGTGGCCTCGACCAGACCGTGGATATGGTCGAAGCCTTCGGCCTGCGTCACCCCGAGACGATCGAACATCGCCAGGATCATCAGCGACGACAGGCCTTGCGTCGGCGGCGCCATGTTGAACAACCGGGCGCCGCGCACGGTGGTCGAGAGCGGCGGGCGCTCGCTGGCCTGATGTTGCTGCAGATCGGTCGCCGTGACCGGGGCGCCGACGTTGGCCAGATCGGCAGCGATGCTGTCAGCCAGCTTGCCGGTGTAGAAGCTCTCGAAGCCATCGGCCGCGAGACGCTTCAGCGTGGCGCCGAGCGCCGGCAGCTTCAGCACGTCGCCTTCAGCAGGCGCCTGGCGATTCGGCAGGAAGGTGGCCGCGAAATTCGGCTGGTCCTTCAACTCCGCGAATTTCTCCGTGGAGAGTTCGGACTGGCTGCGGGTGACCACGATGCCGTTGTCCGCATAATAAATCGCGCTCTCCAGCAGGCGTTCGCGCGGAAGCGGCGTCTGCCAGTGGCTGGAGACATCCAGCGCCTTCTGCCATCCGGAAACCGTACCGGCCACGGTATTGGCGGCGAGCGGACCACGGAATGGAATCGTTGAAACACCGTGCTTCGCATAATAAGCGAGATCGACAGCCGCGCCGGCGCGGCCACACGCGTCCACCGTCACCGGCGCCTTGCCGGGCTCGGCGATCAGCCAGAACCCGTCACCACCGATGCCGGTCATATGCGGATAGACCACCGCCAGCGCAGCCGCCGTCGCGATCGCGGCTTCCACGGCGGTGCCGCCGTCCTTGAGCACATCGAGGCCGGCCTGCGACGCCAGATGATGCGGCGAGGTCACCATGCCCCGGCGCGCGCGCGGTGTTTCAAGCATTGTCGTCTCCAAAACCCTTGGCATGCCAGCAAATTCGTGGCCGCAGTCCTAGCGCGTCTGGCCGATGATTCAAGCGTTTCGGACGATCACCCCATCCCGCGCCACCAATCGGCCGTTCTTGTAGACCGTGCGGCGCCGGGGCAGATCGACCACCGCCTGCGGAACATGCGGCGCATCGATGGCGACGAAATCGGCCTTGGCGCCGATGCGCAGGCCGTGATCAGCCAGCCGCAACGCCTTGGCGCCGCCGGCGGTGACGATGTCGAAAGCCAGCGCCAGATCCTCGTCGGTATTGAAGCCCGAGCGGTAGCCGATCATCATCGCGCGGCCGAGCATGTCGCCATCGCCGTAGGGCCACCACGAGTCGCGAATATTGTCGCAGCCGCCGAACACCACCACACCGGCCTGCCGCAACAGCTTCACCGGCGGAAACGGCCGCGCGCCCGGCGCATTCGTCATGATGGCGACGCCGCTGTCGGCAAGCAATGCCGCCGTCCGCTGCACCACATCCGCGGCAACATCGCCCAGCGCATAAGCGTGGCTGATGGCGACATGCCCCTGCATCCCCAGGCTCCGCGTGCGCGCGCAGATCTGCTCGATCTCGAAAATGCCGAGCATCGAGGGATCATGCAGA
>JAPLPC010000117.1 GCA_026400425.1 Hyphomicrobiales bacterium
ATCGGTGTGAAGATGGAAATCCAACCGATGGAATACGCGGCGTTCCTATCGGCAATGACGTCGCGGACTAATGCAGCCGGGTACTTTATGAGCAACGGTCGGTCCAATCCTACGCGAACGTTGCACAGGAGCTTCGTCGCCGGTCAGGTCTGGAACCCCTCACAATGGAACGATCCCGCCTTCAACGTTAAGATGGATGAGGTTTACCGTGAGAGGGACGAGAGTAAGCGCATCGTGATGGTCCGCGAAATGACGACGGATATTCTCGACAAGGCACCATACATCTGGCTGCCAACGCCTTACGTGTTCACAGCCTGGTGGCCGTGGGTAAAGGGCTATGAGGGCGAGCTACGTGCGGGCGCCGAGCGTCCAGGTCCAATCTATGCGCGCATCTGGCTTGACCAGGATTTGAAGAAGAAGATGGGCCACTAAATGCAGTTCGTGTTGAAGGTGGGCAGAGGCTAATATTGACAGCAGTGCTTGAGGCACTGCTGTCGTATCTAGGAGTAAAGATTTGGCGAGTACACCTCTTCTTCAGGTTCGCAACCTCACAACTCAATTTGGAAGTGGTGCAGGGGCGTTCACCGCTGTCAACGATATCACATTTGATGTCAGCGCCGGCGAAACGGTCGCAATCGTGGGTGAGAGCGGATCTGGCAAAAGCATCACTGCGCTGTCAATTCTTCGCCTCGTGCCTAACCCCCCGGGTCATATCGTCGCTGGAGAGGTTGTGTTTGAAGGCATTGACCTTCTAAAGCTCAGCGACGCGGAGATGCGAGCGGTGCGCGGCAATCGTATAGCCATGATTTTTCAGGAACCCATGACGTCGTTGAATCCATCTCTAACCATTGGCCTGCAGATAGCGGAGCCCGTCAATTTACACAAAAGAATGCCGTGGAATATGGCCTACAAGAAAGCAAAGGAGTTGCTAGAACGAGTACGAATGCCTGATGCGCAAGGCCGACTTAACACCAATCCGCATCAGTTTAGCGGCGGCATGCGCCAGCGGATCATGATTGCGATGGCGTTGGCATGCCAGCCGAAGTTGATCATCGCTGACGAGCCGACTACTGCGCTGGACGTTACGGTGCAAGCACAGATTCTTGGACTTCTGAAGGAACTCGTACACGAAACCGGGGCGGCATTAATCCTGATCACGCACGATCTCGGCGTAGTCGCGAGGTATGCAGACCGTGTCTGTGTAATGTACGGCGGCAAGATCGTCGAAACCGCCAATGCAGGCGATCTCTATGAACAGCCGATGCATCCCTATACACGTGGCCTAATGGCCTCGATCCCGCGGCTTGATCAGCCTGCCGGCATGCGGCTTGTGCCGATAATCGGACAGCCACCCAATCTAGCACAATTACCGTCGGGGTGCGCATTCAATCCGCGTTGCAGCGAGGCGGCTGAGCGTTGCCGGCGCGACATCCCAAATCTTATGAAGGTCGGCGATGATCATTCACACGCGTGCTGGATGGTGCCCCATGGTTGACAACATTCTTGAAGTCGAGGCGTTAAAGGTCCACTTCCCTGCCCGTGGCGGATTTCTACAGCGTGAAGCCGACCCGGTGAGGGCAGTAGATGGCGTTTCGTTTTTCGTGCGAGAAGGCGAAACGCTTGGGCTCGTTGGGGAGAGCGGCTGCGGAAAATCCACGACGGGTTTAGCGGTACTGCGGATGTTGCCAGTCATGAGCGGCAAGATCACCTTCGAGGGTATCGATATAACGAACTTCGACCAGCATGAGATGCGGCCGATTCGGCGCCGTATGCAGATGGTTTATCAAGACCCCTTCGGATCGCTTGATCCACGAATGTCGATCGGCGATATCGTTAGTGAGCCGCTTGAGAT
>JAPLPC010000372.1:0-615 GCA_026400425.1 Hyphomicrobiales bacterium
TGCTGATCGCGGCACTATTCGCCGTCAGCCTGCATTTTATGATGGGGCCGGGCGGCATGCATTCGTTCGGGCATTCGGCCTATTACGGCCTCGGTGCCTATGGCGCGGCGGTCCTTGTAAAAATGCTGTTGATGCCGATGCCACTGGCGATGCTGGTTGCACCTCTCATCGCCGGCGTCGGCGCATTGTTGTTCGGCTGGTTCTGCGTTCGGCTCTCCGGCGTTTATCTGGCGATGCTCACGCTGGCCTTCTCGCAGATCGTGTGGTCGATCGTGTTTCAGTGGGACGCGGTCACCGGTGGCTCGAATGGCATGGTGGGAGTCTGGCCGGCCGAGTGGTTGAGTGGCGCCAACTACTACTATTTGACCCTCGCGCTGGTCGGGCTTTCCGCCTATGCGCTACGGCGGTTCATATTTGCGCCATTTGGCTATGCTTTGAGGGCCGGGCGCGACTCCTCGCTGCGCGCCGAGGCGATCGGCATCGACGTCAAGTTGATCCAGTGGCTGGCCTTCGTGATTGCGGGTGTGTTCGGCGGATTGGCCGGCACGCTCTACATCTTCTCCAAAGGCAGCGTGTCTCCCGATGTGATTTCGGTGAGTAAATCGATCGATGGGC
>JAPLPC010000372.1:630-14080 GCA_026400425.1 Hyphomicrobiales bacterium
CGTGATGGTTCTGCTCGGCGGGATACAGACGCTGACAGGGCCCGTGATCGGGGCCGCTGTGTTCAGTGTGCTGCAGGACTGGGTGATGCGCTCCACGGAATACTGGCGGGCGCTGTTCGGCGGGATCATCCTCTTCCTGGTGCTCGCTTTCCCGGAAGGCCTGTCGGGCATTTCGCGCCAGATCGAGGCGCTATGGCAGCATTATCGTCCGGCCACCGGCTTCGTCGGCAGGGAGAAACTGACATGAGCGGCCCGCTGCTGGAGGTCCGCGATCTCTGTAAGGCGTTCGACGGCGTGCGTGCCGTGGACGGCATCACTTTCGACCTGCATCCGGGCGAATTCCTCGCTCTGATCGGCCCTAACGGCGCCGGCAAATCGACCACCTTCAATATGGTCAACGGGCAGTTGCGCGCCACCGGCGGTTCGATACGGTTCGCCGGCCGCGAATTGGCGGGCATGCAGCCGCGCGCGATCTGGCGCCTCGGCGTCGGGCGCACGTTCCAGATCGCTGCAACGTTTGCATCCTTCACGGTCATCGAGAATGTGCAACTGGCGGTGATGTCGCATCATCGCCAGTTGTTCTCGCTGTGGCGCCACGCTGCGAGCCGCTATCGCGACGAGGCGCTGGCGCTGCTCGCATGTGTCGGCATGGACACCCAGGCGGATCGACCGTGCAGCGAGCTTGCTTATGGCGACGTCAAGCGCGTCGAACTGGCAATGGCTTTGGCCAACGATCCGCGGCTGTTGTTGATGGATGAGCCAACTGCGGGCATGGCGCCACGCGAGCGAAACGAACTGATGAGCTTGACGAAGCGCCTTGTGATCGAGCGTGGCATGGCGGTGCTTTTCACCGAACACAGTATGGATGTCGTATTTGCTCATGCCGATCGCATCATCGTGCTGGCGCGGGGCAAGCTGATCGCGGAAGGCAATGCCGATACGATCCGCAATCATGCAAAGGTCAAGGAAGTCTATTTTGGCAACGGGCTGACCTTCGAACATCCGCCGCATCCGGCCGTTGCAGCCGCAAGGATCCCTGCATGACGATGTCCGCAATTTCGCCCCTGCTGGAAGTGTCCGGCCTGAACGCCTGGTATGGCGCCGCTCATATCCTGTTCGATGTCGCGCTCAACGTAGGTCCCGGCGAAGTGATCTCGCTGATGGGCCGCAACGGTGCGGGGAAGTCCACCACCTTGAAGTCGATCATGGGCCTGTTGTCACGCTGCAAGGGACAGATCAATTTCCTGGGGCAGGATATCGGCGGCAAGGCACCGTTTCAGGTCGCGCGAATGGGACTTGGTTTCGTGCCCGAAGACCGCCGGGTGTTTTCCGATCTGACGGTGACCGAGAACCTGGAGACCGGCAAGCAGGCGCCGCGGCATTGGCCGGATGGCACGCCGGCGCTGAACTGGACGCCTGAGGCTCTCTACGAGTTGTTCCCAAATCTCGGCCGAATGCAGGATCGCCGCGGCGGCCAGATGAGCGGCGGCGAGCAACAGATGCTGACGGTGGCCCGCACATTGATGGGGAATCCGCTGCTGGTGCTGCTCGACGAGCCGTCAGAGGGAGTGGCGCCAGTGATCGTCGAGCAAATGGCGCACATGATTTTGGCACTGAAAGCTCGCGGCGCAAGCATCCTGTTGTCCGAGCAAAACTTTCATTTTGCCCGACTGGTTTCCGACCGTGCCTATGTTCTGGAGAAAGGCCAGATCATGTATGAGGGATCGATGCAGGATTTGACGGACAATGAAGAAATCCAGCGGGCTTATCTGAGCGTTTGACGGGCGCGCCAAATGGCCTTCCGTTTACCGCACCACACTGGGCCGGGTTCGTGACGTCATTCGCGAGGGACGCTGGGGGACGCCTCGTGGCGAAGCTTGCCGTGATATTCGCCAGACGTTGACCAGATCTCCAGATATGAATCGGACGTGTCGTCGCGTTGAGGATTTTGCTGATCGTATTCGGCGGCGATCATGTGCCCGTAGCAGAGCTCGAAAAACCGCGAGAAGACGGTTGTCAGGGAGGTCGCGATTGCAGGCGCCATAACGTGCTCCAGCCGATTGACCAGGGATGCTTGTCAATTGCGGAGCAAACAACATGCCAACTGATCGACGGGCGGTCGCTCTGCGTCAGCGCTGTCCAGTGACGCCACAGCTATTGTGAGGATACATCTAGGTCGTCCATTGCCAATTTGAAAACTGCTGTTTTGCTGGGGTTTTTGGCGATGTCGATTGATCGAGATGCCCATCAGTTACCGTCATGGTTGGCCACGTTCCGGATTATGATCCAAAATAATGGCTCTCAAACGGGGCGCCATTTGCCGTTTCGGCTGGTCTCAGATGAGATCCGTCCGTCGTTAGATCGTGGTCTCGTCGGTTTTCTTGAGGAAGGATGGATCGAACGCTTGGCCAGATCGATTTTCAGTGCTTTGGAGCCACGTTTCGTCAAACGGCTCAGGTTGAACAGCGAGATGTACTCCGCATCAAAGCGATCGACGTCGGCTGGGTCAAGGAAGAGCCTCATCTGCCGGCTAACCGGATGTTTCATCGTGTCGCCACGAGGAGCTTTCCGATTAGATGGCGCACGGCAACGTCGGAGAGATTGAGCCGAGCCGCAGCGGCTTCGGCGGTCAACATTTACGGGTGTGATTGTCGCAAGACGTTTGCGACCTCCTCGGCGAGAATGGAAGCGAATCCGTGCAAGTCCGTTCTGTATCCTACAAGCCCCGTTCTGACGCTGGTGAGGCTCAGGGCGCCGGGTACGGCCTTCTTTACGATCGGACATGGGCACCGAACTCCGGCCATCTGGCAGCGCCGCGGCGCACGTCTGGCTGATGAACCGACCAGGGAAGATGCGCGAGAGGCCGTCGCGAGACGGGGCTTCGAGCAGCCTTTGAACTCGGGTCCAAAGGCGCCGACCCGAATGTATTGACGTCGCATGAGAATGAGAGGGCGTTCCAGCTTGCACCTGCATGATCTGCAGCATCACCACTTCGAGTCGCCAACATCATTCCGCCAAAAGTAGCAGGATCCAACGAACTCCAGGTGAGGTCACGAAACCGGCCGGCTCTTACCAACAAAGTTATCACTCCCTCAGCGGGATCTCAAATACATGTTCGCCTTAAAATTGCGACGGCGCTCTTGTGTGATCGTCGCATCGCGCAGTCGGACTGAGGAATCTCGCAGAGATACTAAACCTCTGCGCATCGCGACAACGACATCCGCATTGATCAGGTAAAATCGTGCCGCCAAGCGTTGTTCCATGTGCGTGTCCTGAAAACCTTGATCAATAACGCTTGGCAACGGAGTCGGATCACTACACCTTACAAGCACGGCGTTTATCGCATCCAACTGCAACCCCAACGACGGCGCCGTCGGTTGTAATGCCGATGTGCCTTTGTCTTGGTGGAATGGAGAGTGTGACTTCACCGAGATAATGCGTGCAGCCAACGTTTCAGGGCCATGACCATGTATCGGCGGTATCAAAGTCTGAGCATTCCCACCGAGATCATGCGGTCGGTCGTTGCGATTTCCGACACGGGAAGCATTACCAAAGCTGCGCAGGTTCTCGGCATCAGCCAGCCAGCCATTAGCTCCCAGATCAAGCGTATCGAACGCGTGGTGGGAGGCAGCATCTTCCAGAAGTCAGCGAACGGCTCGGCCACCACCGAGCTTGGCAAGCTGGTTTTGACTCAGGCAAAGAGGATCCTCGAAGCCAACGAACAGCTGTTGATGCTGCGCGGCGGCGCGCTCGACGACACAGTTGCCAGGATCGGCCTCAGCAACATCTACTCCCAACGCCTGATGGAATTACTTAGCAAAGCGGAGATGAGGAACATCTCCATCTATACTGACAATTCCGCAGAAATCGTAAAAGGCCTCACCGATGGCTTTGTTGATATCGGCATCTATATCAGTCTGCGTGATACGCCGCCGGATCCGAGGATCGAGATCATCGATCAGCGCGACGATGAAGTTACGTGGGTGAGAGCGAAAGATTTTACGCTTAGCCCTGGCGCCCCAATTCCGTTGCTTACCTGGCCCGGGCAGATTTTGCACGAACTCATGGTTCAGGCACTCGAGCGAAAAGGCATGATCTACCGGATTGCATTTTCCAGCCCTGATTATCACGCACGCATTGAGGCTGCGAAAGCTGGTGTCGGGCTGACAGTGCTACCCAAGCGTCTGGTTCCGGCGTCGTTGATCGTGGCCAATGAATATTATCTTCCGACTTGTGGAACGCCTCGCATGCAATTGTGTGCTCGGAATGAGCGTGGCGCACGGAGCATGAAGTTGCTCGACACGCTGCGATCCCGCTTCAAAGACATTTAGTGGAACCTGCTGCGCACTATCGCAGAACTTATGACGTCATAACCTCTGATGCTGATATCGGCGATGATGGGCGGACCGGTGTAGCTAAACAAGTTGTGTAGGTAATATTTACCCGCAGTTGCGATGCTCGTCTCATGTCGAGAGTCGCCATCACGTACCCGAGCACATTCGCATCAAGCCAGCACGGCTCGAGTGCTGTCGAATTCGCGATGCTGCTTCCCGTGTTCCTGACGATCGTATTCGGCATCGTCGTCTTTGGCTCCTATCTCGCGATCGTTCACGGCGTGCAGCAACTTGCGGCCGAGGCTGCGCGTTCGTCGGTCGCCGGTATGACAGAGACCGAACGCAGCTCTCTCGCCTCGACCTATGTGATCAACAATGCGGAAACCTATCCACTTATCGAGTCAACCAAGCTGACAATCAACGCAGCAACCTCCTCCTCGAATGCCAATGTGTTCGTCGTCACCGTCAACTACGACGCGTCGACCATGTTCATCTATTCCCTGCCGTTCGTGCCTAAGCCAGCAACGCTTATAACGCGATCGGCCTCGATTCCATATGGAGGGTTCTGATGGTGGCATCGATAATGAGTGCTATTCGCCGCTTCGCCGCCGATCAGCGTGGCAATATCGCAATCATGTCCGTCGGCGGCATGACACTGTCGATCTGCTGCGCCGCGCTCGGGGTTGATATCGGAACCATTGCAGCCGATCGTCGCAAGACACAGAGTGCAGCGGACATCGCCGCAATCGTTGCTGCGAGCAACCTGACCAATGCAACCAATGCCGCGAAGTCGGCGGTGACGAACAATAACTATCCGGCGACGGCGTTGACCAATGTCGAACTTGGCACCTATACGGCCGATCCCACCATTCCCGCTGAAAGTCGGTTCGTTACACCGGCTGTGGGCACGGCCAATGCCGCGCGCGTTACACTGCTGACGTCGACGCCGCTTTATTTCAGCAAGTTCTTTACCGGCAGCAATGCCTTCACGATCAAAACGCAGGCGATCGCAGCCAACACCCAGGTTGCTTCATTTGCCATCGGCTCGCGCCTGGCCTCGTTGAATGGTGGGCTGCTCAACAGCGTATTGGGGTCGCTGCTCGGCACCACGCTGTCCCTGTCGGTCATGGATTATCAAGCGCTGTTGGCCGCGCGAATCGATGCCTTCGAATTCCTGTCGGCGCTGGCGACGCGGGTCGGTCTGACGACGGCCACTTATGACACCGTGCTAAACACCAATGTAAAAGTTGGTGACATCCTGGCTGCAGCGCTCGGTGCGCAGCAGACAACGAATGGTGCCAGCACGGCAACGACGGCGCTATCTACCATTTCCCAGGCCGCCATATCCTCGACTGCCAAGCTCCGCCCTTTATCGCTGATCGACGCGGGGCCCTATGCCGACCTCATGGTCGGGACCAAGCCGAAGACCGGCGTTAGCCTTTCGCTTTATGATTTGCTCCAACCGACCGCCGGCATCGCCAATGGTACCAATCAGATTAGCACAAGCCTCAATATCAATCTGCCGGGCATCGCCAGCGTCAACCTGATCGTACAGATCGGCGAGCGACCGCAAGGATCGAGCTGGGTCGCTGTCGGAGCCAAGGGCGTCAGCGTTCATACCGCTCAGACCCGCGTGCTGCTGCAGATCAAGCTGATCGGATCCGGGTCGGCCTCGGTGGTTAACCTGCCCGTGTATGTCGAAGTCGGCTCTGGTACGGCGGCACTTAACAAAGTGAGCTGCGGTTATCCGAACATCAGTGCCTCAACAGTCACCCTGGGTGTGACGCCGGGCGTCATAGACGCCTGGATCGCAAACGTCTCCGTGGCGGATGTGAAGAATGTGGCGACGAAGCCGAATCCCGGTCCGGCAACGCTGGTCGATCTCGGTCTCATTACGGTCAGCGGCAAGGCGCATGTCGGCATCGACAACACCACGCCTGTCAGTGTCGACTTCAGCTATGCTGACATCACCGCACAGAACAAGATGACAGTGACGAACACGAACTTCACCTCGTCGCTGATCGGGAGTCTGCTCGGTGATCTCAATCTTTCGGTGAATGTCATCGGACTTGGCGTTCCGATCCCGGGACTCGGTGCGCAGGTCGGCGGCATTCTGAGTGCTGCAACGGGATCGCTCGATCAATTGCTGGTGGCCGTACTCTCCAGCCTCGGGGTAGGCATTGGACAAGCCGATGTCTGGGTAAGCGGGATCCGCTGTGATGGTGCGGTGTTGGTGAATTGATGTGCGTCTGCGTGAACGAGAATGGTCATTTCAAGAATGAAAGGAATTGATTATGTCTTACGAGACTTTGAACCGCCCCGACGTCAACCGGAAGCGCTCCGTTGTTGTGTCGAAAAGGCGCACCAGCGTCAGCCTGGAAGATAGCTTCTGGATAAGCCTGCAAGCGATTGTCAAAATGGAGAATACGACAATCGAACATTACATTGAAATGATCGAACGCAGGCGCGATACTCCGAACCTATCGTCCAACCTGCGCATTGCAGTGCTCGAGTATTACAAGCAGAAAGCAGCACGCAGCCTGATAGGCGGTACGCCGAACGGTTCGTTGGCAAGCGTGTCGCCGAAGCAGGGTGAGCGTCAGGGGCTGCTGGCAAAGAAGGTCGCAGCCTATTGGAGCCGCCTCGACAACGACAAGCAGCTGGCCGACTAGCCAGCTTCCACAGCCAAACTATCAGGTGCAAGTGCGCGACGCGCGTTGCCGTTTTTATCGAATTGACGTCATTCTCAGCCGATAGCGTTTGGACGCGGAGCAACCTATGTTCACTCGACGCAACAAATTGGAATTGCACAATGCGTTGGCGCAAGCAGCGGCCATCAGCCGCTCTCAAGCTGTGATCGAGTTCAATCTCGATGGCACGATCATTACCGCCAATGAGAACTTTCTTTCCACGATCGGCTACGCCCTTGATGAAATCAAAGGCAAGCATCACAGCCTTTTCGTTGATCAGACGATGCGGGAGAGCAACGCCTATCACGAGTTCTGGAATAATCTCAGAAAAGGGCAGTTTCAGGCCGCCCAATATCGTCGGATCGCCAAGGGCGGCCGCGAGATCTGGATCGAGGCAAGTTACAATCCGATCCTCGACGGCAACGGCAAGCCATACAAGGTGGTCAAATTCGCCACCGACATCACGGCGAGCAAAATGGCGAGCCTCGATGCGCAAGGCAAGATCGCGGCGATTGACCGTGCCCAGGCGGTCATCGAATTCAACCTCGATGGCACCATAATCACCGCGAACGAAATCTTTCTCGCGACTGTCGGCTATACGCTCTCGGAGATAAAAGGACGCCATCACAGCATGTTCGTCGAACCGCACGAACACCGTGGCAATGCCTACCGCGAATTTTTGGCGCGACTTGCGCGTGGTGAATATCAGGCGGCGGAATACAAGCGTGTGTGCAAAGGCGGCAAGGAAATCTGGATTCTCGCGACGTATAATCCGATCTTCAACGACGCGGGAGAGCCGTTTAAGGTTGTGAAGTTTGCGACAGATGTCACCCAGCAAAAGCTGAAGACCGCCGATAGCGACGCCCAGATGGAGGCGATCCGTAAATCGCAGGCGGTGATCGAATTTCGTATGGATGGCACGATTATCACTGCGAACCAGAACTTCCTGCATACGCTTGGATATTCGATGGATGAAATCCGTGATCGTCATCACAGCATGTTCTCCGAGCCGATCGAGCGCGCATCGGCATCGTATGGTGAATTCTGGGCGAGCCTCAATCGCGGTATCTATCAGGCTGGGGAATACAAGCGGCTAGGCAAGGGCGGGCGCGAAATCTGGATTCAGGCCTCCTACAATCCGATCTTCGACCTCAATGGTAAGCCGTTCAAGGTTGTGAAATACGCCACCGACATTACCCGTCAGGCGATGGCCCGTTTGAAGGCTGAGCGCGCGCGATCGCTGATCGAGTCGGTGGCTGCTGGTAGCGAGGAGATGAATGCATCGATCCGAGAAATCTCAGAAACCATGGTGAAATCGCGACAGACAGCGGAAGCTGCGGTGAACCAAGTGGAGACAGCCGATATTCAGGCTCAGCGCTTGACATCGGCAGCCCATTCCATGGGCGGCATTGTTGGACTGATCGGTGACATCACTGGCCAAATCAATCTGCTGGCGCTCAACGCGACCATAGAGTCTGCCCGAGCAGGCGAAGCAGGGCGTGGCTTCGCGGTCGTGGCTTCAGAGGTAAAGAATCTTGCCAATCAGGCCAAGCAGGCAACCGACAAGATTTCCAGCGAAATTGAATCGCTTAATGGTATTTCAGGAGATGTGGTCGGTGCGCTGGTGACGATCAAGCGCGCTATTGAACACGTCAACGAGTATGTCACCTCGACCGCGGCGGCAGTTGAAGAGCAAAGCACCGTGACGTCGGATATGTCGGATAACATGCAGCGGGCGGCTGCAGAACTAGCATAGCACTCGGATACGCAACTGTCTTTACATCATCCGTAGGTGCACTAGGGCTGTGGATCATAGTTCGTTTCAGCCGCCGCCTGGTTTGGAAAGCTGAGACCACAGCTGGCAACGCGGGTCATCGGCTCAGCCTTAATGTGATTCCAGGCGTGAGACTTATTCTTTGTGGGAAGCAACATCTTGCGTTGGCCGCTGCTTTCCTCGGCGCGCGGGGTGTCCTGCGTAGCAGCCTCCGCAACCTTGCAAGCTTCGCTTCAGGGCAGTGGCCATATTGACGACAAACCCGCTGCTTCAGCGGGCTTTGATGTGAGAGTGACGCAATGGTCGCCGCAGATGTTCCAGCACGGTCAAAAAGACCTCTAAAATGCACGATCTAGGCGTTCGTCACACCTCAGCCATTTCGCGCCGCCTTCGTCACCTTGTGATTGGTGACGAAGCCATAGCCGCAGGTGTCGCAGGTCCAAAGATAGCTTACCACATTGTCGGCCAGGAAAGCCGACGATTCAGCGGCGATCATGCTATCGGCGCAGACCGGGCAAGTCCTTAACTCAGCACTGCGTTGCGTCGTGCCCATTGCCTTAGGATGGGACGCTTTGGTCGGGCGGATTTCAGCTGTTGCTGACATCGTGACCTCCTTCACCATCTGAGTTGAACCTGCGCCTAGAGTATCGTGATTGCCCCGAACAGACCTGATTTGTTTGACCTTGTCGCAACACAAATGCGTTGATCTGGTGATATTCCCATCGCGCTTGTGCGATGCAGCGATTTGAAGGTTTCGTGCGATGGTGAAGGTGTAGGCGGTGCTACCCCTGCGACAGCCCGTCTCCGGCCATGTCATTCGGCACTGCACGGGCGGCGTTATCGTCACTTCATCGCAGCCGCCGTGGCGATCACCGATGACCAAGCCGGCTGGCAATTGCGCGGGCCGTGTCCTAGCTCTTGAGGGGCATCACGCCTAAGGATTCGCCATTATGGTTCAGCCACCACGCCGCCCCCGGGACGCCCGCAGCGAGGCCGAAGCGGCCTTCAAGAAGGCCACCGCCCCGGTGGTCCAGGTCCCTCCACGGCAGGCCGCCATTCCCGGCGCCCGCGAATTGGTGTCGCTGCGTATCGATCAGGATGTGCTCGAGCATTTCCAGCAGGGCGGACCCGGCTGGCAGGATCGCATCAATGACGCCTTGCGCAAGGCTGCCGGCAAATAACAGGGCGGTCTGCGGCAGCGTCCGCGGGACGTCGTCAGCGCTCAGGCGCGGGCCGGCAGGGTCGGGCTGCGCAGATTCAGCATGTTGCCGGCGAGGATGAGCGCCGCACCGAGCAGCGTGAACATGTCGAGTTGTTCCGAATACAGCAGCCAGCCGATGGTGGCGCTGAGCGGCACGCGCAGAAAATCCATTGGCACCACCACCGTGGCATCGGCGTAGAGCATCGCGCGCGCCATGCAGAAATGCGAAAATGTGCCGCAGAAGCCGACGATCACCAGCCAGAACCACACATAGGCGGTGGGCCACTGCCAGAACCATAGCGCGGGAACCAGACCTGCGACCGATTGCACCACGATCATCCAGAAAATGATCTTGAGGGCGCTGTCGGTGCGCGTCAGCGACTTGATCAGCGTGATGGAAATGCCGAAGCCAAAGGCCGACGCGAGCGAAAACAACTGGCCGACATTGAGCTCGCCGGTGCTCGGCCGGACGATCACGACGACCCCGATCAGGCCGAGTATGATGGCCGCGATTTTCCAGGGCGTCATCCGCTCGCCGAGAAAGATCGCCGCCATGATGGCGATCCAGATCGGCATGGTGAATTCGATCGAGACGAGCTGGCTGAGCGGGATCAGCGTCAGCGCGTAGAACCAGCCCAACTGCGCTGCGTAGTGCACCAGATTGCGTGAGACATGCGCCACCGGCCGCTTGGTTGTCATGGCGCCGAAGCCGCCGTTCATCAGAATGAGCGGGGTCAGAAATGCGAGGCCGAACAGCGATCGGACTTCCATCACCTGAAACACGTTCAGGTCGCGCAGCGTTTCGCGCCCGGCAATGGCGACGAACAGCATCAGCAGCAGCCAGCCGGACATCCACAGCGCGGCGCGAGATTTCGACGGGGGGAGAGCGGCGATCATGGAGCCGGGCGTTTCCTGCGAAGCTTGCGCCGTTATGGGTCGACGATGGCCGGTACAGGCTGTATCGGCGACATCCCCGCTTGGCAATGCACGGAATCGCGGCGGCGGCTATGCGTTCGCAGGCGCGAGCCAACTGCGCAGGCGATCGCAAGCAAAAAAACCCGGCCGTGTGGCGACCGGGGTTTGAGCTCTCAAGAAATCGTCCAGCTCAGCTGCGGGTCAGCGTGATATTCACGCCTTTGAACTGACCATCGGAACTGATGGAGACAGCCTGCTTGTTGCCGGTGGTCGTCAACATCAGCTTGGCATCGAAGCCTGGCGCCGACACGTTGACGTTGAACTTGCCGGCACTCGACGTGCCCTGCAGTTCACCGCTCACATTACGCGTGGTTTCCGCCCATTGGCCGCTCAACGTATTGCCGCTGGCCTTGACGTTGCTCTTCAGCTCGAACTTGTAGCTGTCGCTGGCGCACAGCAGCGACTGGTTGAGGCCAGTGCCGTCACCGGACACCGCGTAGGTGGCCTTGCAGCGGATCCGCTCTTTGGCGCCGCCTTCAAGCGAGATGTTGCCCTGGCCGGACCACACACCCGCCATACCCGCGAAGGGGGCGGATTGGGCAAAGGCCACGACGGATGGCACCGTAAGGGCGGCTGTAACCATTGCTGTCCGAGCAAAAGCGCGCGGGGAGATCGAGACGAGAGCCATCAGAGCATTCCTGGGGGTGAGTTATTGACGAGAAGCTTCCCAACGCCCGCTGCAGGGGACACCATTCGAGGCGCCGTTCCACTTGCCGGCGCCGGCATTGCCGTTCAGCTGGCCATTGGCGAATGCAGGACCGATCGCGACGCGCACCACGCCGGATGCGGCAATCTTGCCGGAAACCTCGGCGCCGGGCGCCGATACGCGGCCGTCAGTCACGGTCAGAGGATAGCTAGCGGTGCGATCGCAGCTGCCGGACTGGGTGAAAATCGTCACATTCCAAAGGCCATCGTAGGGATGCTGAGCGGCCGCAGGACTGACGGCAGCAAATGCAGCGCCGGCCAGCAAAGTGGCGGAAAGGAACTCTCGCATGCGGACAAAACGCATTGAATCAAATCCTTGAGATGTTGAGATGCATTGCGTTATTGGACCCCAATGTGTCCAAAATTTGCGCATCGCGATTGAAGTCAACACCTTCTCGCTGCAACGCACATCGTTGGGATCGGTTCCCGAGTGCGCGCAGCCTTTTTGTCCTCATGAGAGATCAGGTTGTCTTTGGCGCCTTGGTGGCGAACTGCTCGTCCTGATAGGTGGCCGGCAAGCTGTTGTTTGCAATCGCATAATCGACGACTTCGCCGAGCAGCTTGTAGCCGAGCGGGGCGAGGGCACGCTCCCACAACTCACGGGCCGTCTCGCCTTTCTTGACGAAACAGAACTCCTGGGCAGCGATGGCACCGCCGTCCATGAACTCTGCGAGATGATAGACGGTGCCGCCGGCAATCGCGTCGCCTTCCTTGATGGTCCACTCGACGGCAGCGATTCCCCGGTGACGCGGCAGCAGCGACGGATGATAGCCGATGCCGCCAAGCCTGGATTTGTCCAACGCATCCTGCCCGATGCGGGCATGGCTGTGGGCGGTAATGATCAGGTCGGTGCCGTCGGCGATCTCGGACGCCACGACCAGTTTCGGATTCGCCTGCACGGTGACCGGGATGCCAGCCGCTTTCGCTGCCGTGGCCAGACGGTCCTCTGCATCGGCCACGACGATGCTGATGATCTCGACCTTGTGGGTCTTCAGCATGTCGAGAGTCGAGACGCCGAAGTGACGAGAGCCGACGAGCGTAATCCGCATGATATGTGTCCGAAAGTCAGTGGTCTGGATGTGTCACAGGTCATGGCAGGGTTTGCGTCACCAAGGCAAGATCAATTCGGGATTGCCCCCGGCAAGGTGGAGACGGCGGGGTTTGACGTGGTGCCGGGATGATCATCGCGTGATCGGTTTCAGAGCACCAAGCGCGTCGCTTGCAGACCCGGCGATCGCACGCGGCCTGAATGTTTTGACACGCGGCGCAAGCCTGGCGCGCAGGATGCGTCGTGTATAACCGCGCGTCAGAACGCCGCATTGGATTTCCTGGCGGCGCCAATATCGCCGTTTTGCGCATCGAGCGGGTGCGCGTTTCCCCATACGTCAACCTATTCTAAACTGGTTGCGTTGCCGAGATACCACCAATTCCCTAGTCAGGCCGACAGTGACTGGGGGGTGTTGTGACTAGCTTCAAGAAAATGGATTCACGTTTCGTCGTTGGTGCGGCCACCAGCGTCATCGCGCTTTGTCTCAGTGGAGCAGGGGCTTCGCAGGGGCACGCACAGAGTGCGAAGCCACGCGTTCTTCCGCCGGTTGCGGTCGATGAACCGGTCCGCGCCAGGCCGACGCGCACCGTGAGCACGCGTACGGCGTCGCAGCGCTCCACACGCGCCGCGCCCCGGCAGGCAGCCCAGCCGCCGGCGCCCGTTGCGCCGATCACCACCGTGAACTCGACACGCACCATCGGCACGCCGGCGCCGGCCTATGCC
>JAPLPC010000443.1 GCA_026400425.1 Hyphomicrobiales bacterium
AGAATCTCGGCGCCGAGCGCACCGCCCATGCCAGCCAGGCCGCAGCCGAATGCAAAGGTGAAGGCGAACACCTGCGGCACATTGATGCCGAGGCCGGAGGCGGCGCGCGGATCGTCCACCGCAGCGCGCAGCCGGCTGCCGAAGCGCGTCTTCGACAGGATCAGTTGCAGCGCGATGGTGAGCAAGCCGCAGATCACGATGATCATCAGCCGGTATCGGCCGACATGCAGGCCGAAAAGATCGATCTGGCCCTGCAGATAATCCGGCAACTTGATGAAGGTCTGCGACGAGCCCATCACATAATCGGTCGCCGTCACCGCCATGAACACCAGGCCGATGGAGAACAGCACCTGATCGAGATGGCTGCGATGGTAGAGATGGCGATAGAGCGAGCGCTCCAGCACCGCGCCGATCAGCGCACTGGCGACGAACGCCATCGGGAGTGCGGCAAAGAATGGCCAGCCGATGCGGTTGACCAGGACGGCGCAAATATAACCGCCGGCCATGGCGAAGGCGCCATGGGCGAGATTGACGAAATTCATCAGCCCCAGCGTCACCGCCAGCCCGCATGCGAGCACGAACAGCAACATGCCGTAGGCGACGCCGTCGAACAGGATGGTGAGGAGGGTCATGGATTTATCTAAACTTTCTTTCTGGTCCCTCCCCCCAGCACAGCGAAGCTGTGCGCCGTGGGGAGGTTGGCCGGCCCGCTTGGGCCGGTCGGGTGGGGTGTCTCCGCAAACGCCGACGTCACGTGGGGCGCCCCACCCGGCCTCCGCTTCGCTCGGCCCCCTCCCCACCACTGCGCTACGCTTGGGGGAGGGAAACCATTGACCGCAGCGCTTGGCTACTTCTTCGTCTTGCCCGGATCCTTCACCGCCTCGAACGTCGCGAATTCGATGTTGTACAGTTCGCCATCCACCTTCTTCACTTCGCGGATATAGATGTTCTGCACGATGTCGCGGGTGTCGGGATCGATGGAGATCGGGCCGCGCGGGCTTTCCCAGGCCATGCCCTTCATCGCCGCGATCAGACTGTCGCCATCGGCCTTGCCGCCCGTCTTCTTCAGCGCTTCGTAGATGAGATGGATGCCATCCCAGCCGCCGACCGCCATAAAGCCCGGACGGGCGTTATAGGCCTTCTTGTAATCGGCAACGAACGCCTTGTTCATCGCCGAGGGATGCGCGGCCGAATACAGATGCGCGGTGACAGCGCCGATCGCCGCATCGCCCATGCCGTTGAGCAGATCGTCATCCATGACGTCGCCGGGTCCGATCACCTTGATGCCGGACTTGTCGAGGCCGCGCTCCGCATATTGCTTCATGAAGTTGCCGCCCTGACCGGCCGGCACGAATACGAACACCGCGTCCGGCTTGGCATCCTTCATGCGCTGCAGGAACGGCGCGAAATCCGGATTGGCGAGCGGCACTTTCACTTCCTCGACGATGGCACCGCCACCGGCGGTGAAATGCTCCTTGAAGGCGGCGAGCGCGTCGTTGCCCGGCGCATAATCGGAGGTCAGCGTTACCACCTTCTTGATGCCGTTCTTGGCGGCCCAGTCACCGATGATGGTGGACGACTGCGCCAGCGTGAACGAGGTGCGCGCGATATAGGGCGAACGCTCGGTGATGATCGAGGTGCCGGCCGCCATCACGATCAGCGGCACCTTGGCCTGCGTCGCCAGCGGCGCGGCAGCGAGGGCCGCAGGCGTCACGCCGAAGCCGGCGATGATGTTGACCTTCTCGTTGACGATCAATTCCTGCGCCAGGCGTTTGGTATTGTCGGGCAGCGCCGCGTCGTCCTTGAGGATGACCTCGACCTTCTTGCCGGCGACGGTGTCG
>JAPLPC010000677.1 GCA_026400425.1 Hyphomicrobiales bacterium
CCACGCATCGCGCGGCGCTGTTCGCACAGGGCGGCGAGTTCGCCTTTGTGCTCTACGCCGCGGCATTGGCGGCCGGCATCTTCGATGCCCGCGCCTCCGCGGTCATGAGCGCCATCGTGATCCTGTCGATGGCGCTGACGCCGATCGTGCTGTTGGTCCATGCCCGGATGCGGCGCGACGCGCCGGTGTCCATGGACGGCATCGACAAAGCCGACGGGTTGCGCGGCCGCGTGCTCTTGATCGGTTTCGGCCGCTTCGCGCAGGTGGCGAGCCAGGCTCTGCTGGCGCGCAATGTCGAACTCTCGGTGATCGAGAACGACGTCGACATGATCCGCATCGCCGGCACCTTCGGCTTCAAGGTCCATTACGGCGACGGCACCCGCCTCGACGTGCTGCACGCGTCCGGTGCGGCCACCGCCGAGGCGATCCTGATCTGCATCGACAAGCCGGAGTCCGCGGACCACATCGTCGAATTGTGCCGCTCGGAATTTCCGCTGGCCAAGCTTTATGTGCGCTCGTTCGACCGCGGCCATTCGCTGCGCCTGATCCATGCCGGCGTCGATTTCCAGATCCGCGAAACCTTCGAATCCGCGCTCGTGTTCAGCGAGACCGTGCTGACCGGCCTCGGCCTCGACCAGGACGCCGCCCGCGAAGCCATTGCCGACGTCCGCGACCGCGACGCCCAGCGCGTCGAACTCGAAGTCATCGGCGGCGTCGAAGCCGGCCGCAAACTGATCCGCGGCAATGCCGAGACGCCGGAGCCAAGCCCGTTCTTCAAGACGCGGCCGGCGAGTACGGAGAGCACGGATGTGAACGTGGCGGGGTCGGCTGCGAAGTCGTAGCCGATATATAGTCCGCGCCAGTAATAGCAGTATGCCGTCATGCGCGGCGAATGTCAGGCATCCACGTCTCGGTCGCGGCATAGGAGGCTTAGATGACCGAGACGGGCCCTGCCATGAGACTGTTGGTTGCTCAGGTCAATGCAGTTGCACCAGGCGCCACCGCGCCTGCGCTCAACCCTACGGCTTAGCGCTGGTCCCATCGAGAGCTCTCTCGCTCTCGAATAAGCAGCATTAGCACCTTGCCTTCACTCTCAGGTGAGTTTGAATTGGTAAAGAACTGAGGGCGCTTACGTGAAGATTTTTCTTTTGATCGTAACGGTAAGTATTTTTGCATCGCCCGCCATTGCTGAACCAGGAAGTGTGGGCGGTGACTTAGGTCAGGCATCCAAAACTCTGTCGGGAGCCACGCCGAAAAATACGAGGACGACGTCGGCATCAAAGCCCAAGACGAGGTCACACGCGGTCGTTCGAGTAGCGCCTCCGAAGCCCCGAGAAGCGCCAGCGTCGTCGGAAGCAGCAAACTTGACCGGCCGGACTTGCTCTTCGACTTTCACAGAATGCCAGCGACTCTCCCGATCGCTTGGCCCCGAGCGCGTGGCGCAGTGTTCAAGCGATAAAGCAGCTTGCAAGAAGACTGGCGAATGGAAGAGTTGGGTTCGCCAGTAGTCTAACGTCATCCGTCGTTAAGCAAAAAAGCGGATGTCTCGGCCGCGCAAAAAAGCCCGCGGGATGAACCGCGGGCTTCTCACTCAATTGGCACACACCCGTCCGGAAAGCCTCAGCCCTCCGCCACCGGCACCTCGCCGCCTGCCTCGGGCTCCTCGCCCTCGCCGGCTTCGCCGATGTGCTCCACTGACACCACATGCTCGTCGTCGGCGGTGTTGAACACGATGACGCCTTGGGTGGAGCGGCCGGCGATGCGGATGCCTTCGACGGGGCAGCGGATCAGCTGGCCCTTGTCGGTGACCAGCATGATCTGGTCGCTATCCTCGACCGGAAATGAGGCAACCAGCTTGCCGTTGCGGTTGTTGACCGACATGGCAACGATGCCCTTACCGCCGCGGCCGGTGGTGCGATACTCATAGGACGAGGTGCGCTTGCCGTAGCCGTTCTCGCTGATGGTCAGCACGAACTGCTCCGACGCCGACATCTCGACATAGCGCTGCTCGCCGAGTTCGATCGCGGCAGTGGCGGCTTCATCGATGTCGATGGCCGCTGCCGCTTCGGCTTCGACATTGCCGCGCTCCTCGGCGCCGCCGCGGCGGACCGCATTGGCGCGCCGCAGATAGGCGGCGCGCTCGTCGGAATTGGCCGCCAGATGGCGCAGGATGGTGAGCGAGATCAGCTTGTCGCCATCGGCCAGCGCGATGCCGCGCACGCCCATGGAGCTGCGGCCCTGGAACACGCGCACATCGGTGACCGGGAAGCGGATGCACTGGCCGCCACCGGCGGTCAGCAGCACGTCGTCATGCTCGGTGGCGATCTGCACGTCGACGATGGCCTCGCCCTCATCGAGCTTCATGGCAATGATGCCGGAGCGGCGGACATCGACGAAATCCGACAGCTTGTTGCGACGGACATTGCCGCCAGTGGTGGCGAACATCACGTCGAGGGTTTCCCAGGTCGCTTCGTCCTCGGGCAACGGCATGATGGTGGTGATGCGCTCGCCCTGTTCCAGCGGCAGGATGTTGATCAGCGCCTTGCCGCGGCCGTTCGGCGGCGCGATCGGCAGACGCCAGACCTTTTCCTTATAGACCTGACCGCGCGACGAGAAGAACAGCACTGGCGTGTGCGTGGACGCCACGAACAAGCGGGACACGAAGTCCTCGTCGCGCGTGGCCATGCCGGAACGGCCCTTGCCGCCGCGACGCTGCGCCCGGTAGGTCGAGAGCGGCACGCGCTTGACATAGCCATGATGCGACACCGTCACCACCATGTCCTCGCGCTGGATCAAGTCCTCGTCCTCGACCTCGCCTTCCTGCTCGATGATCTCGGTCTTCCGCGGCGTGGCGAATTCGGATTTGATGGCGCCGAGCTCGTCCTTGATGATGGTCTGCACGCGGGCGCGCGAGCGCAGGATTTCGAGATAGTCGGCGATTTCCAAAGCGAGCTTGTCGAGCTCTTCGGAAATTTCCTCGCGGCCGAGAGCCGTGAGGCGCGCCAGACGCAGGTCGAGAATGGCCTTGGCCTGTTCGAACGACAGCCGCGCGGTGCCGTCTTCCTCGAGACGGTGCCGCGGGTCGTCGATCAGCATGATCATCGCGGCGACGTCCTGCGCCGGCCAGCGGCGCTCCATCAGGATGTCGCGCGCGGTGGTCGGATCCGGCGAAGTGCGGATCACCCGAATGATCTCGTCGATATTGGCCACCGCGATGGCGAGGCCGACCAACACATGGGCGCGGTCGCGCG
>JAPLPC010000115.1 GCA_026400425.1 Hyphomicrobiales bacterium
AGCGCATCCAGCTTGCCGATCGAGACGCGCTTGAACGCCTCCGAACCGGTGGAGTCGTCGATCATGCGGCGCTGCTGCACGATGTCCTGCAGGCCGTAAGCCATCCATGCGGTGGACGGCTTGCCGTCGCGGCCGGCGCGTCCGGTCTCCTGATAATAGGCCTCGACGCTCTTCGGTAGATCGAGATGGCAGACGAAGCGCACGTCGGGCTTGTCGATGCCCATGCCGAAGGCAACGGTGGCGACGATCACGATGCCGTCTTCATTGATGAAGCGGTCCTGATGAGTCTCGCGGGTGCGGGCATCGAGCCCGGCATGATAGGGCAGCGCGCGAATGCCGGCTTTTTTCAGCGCGAGGGCGGTGTCGTCCACCTTGGCGCGCGACAGGCAATAAACCACGCCCGCATCGCCGGGATGGCGTTCGCTGATGAAAGCCTGCAACTGCTTCTGCGAACTGGTCTTGTCGACGATCTCATATTTGATGTTGGGCCGGTCGAAGCTCGACACGAAGCGGGGCGCGCCGGTCAGGCCGAGGCGCTGCACGATCTCCTCGCGGGTGGTGTCGTCGGCGGTGGCGGTCAGCGCGATCCGCGGAACTTGCGGGAAACGTTCGGCGATCACCGAGAGGCCGATATATTCCGGACGGAAATCGTGCCCCCATTGCGACACGCAATGCGCCTCGTCGATGGCGAACAGCGCGATATCCGCCTGTTCCAGCATCGCCAGGCAGCGCGGCGTGACCAGACGTTCGGGCGCCACATACAACAGATCGAGATCGCCGGCGCGCAGCCGTCGCTCGACCTCGTTGGCTTCCTCCCACGACAAAGTGGAATTCAGCACCGCGGCATTGACGCCGAGTTCGAGCAGGCCTGCGACCTGATCGCGCATCAGGGCGATCAGCGGCGATACCACAATGCCGCAGCCGTCGCGCAGCAGCGCGGGCAACTGGTAGCACAGCGACTTGCCGCCGCCGGTCGGCATCAGAACCAGGCAATTGCCGCCATTGGTGACATGGCGGACGATCTGTTCCTGTTCGCCGCGGAACCCGGGCAGGCCGAACACCGTGTGCAGCCGCGCCAGCGCGTCGGCCCCAAGGGCATCGGATGAAACAGCGGATTGGAACGCGGACGCGGGAACGGACATGGCGGTGGTCTATGCCTGATTCGCGGCAGCGTATATCGGCGGTCGATCACGCTTCGCCTTGATCACGCCGCTTTACCCCTGTGAATGCAAGTTCTAAGAGATGGAGACGCGCGCGTGGTTTGATCGCGCTGCAACCGGGCAACAGAAAAAAGCTGCATGCCGTTTATCTTGCGCATATTTTCCTGGCTTCTCGACCGCAAGCCGCGGACGCGCGTTCGCTGGCAGGCGGCCAATGAGAATGTCGCGCGCAAGAAGCGCCTGCGCTTCAAGAAGCCGCCGAAGACTTCCGTGCTCGCCCATGTGATCGCGCACCGGCCGCCAGTCGAACTGCTCGGCCGTCTGCCGGCAGTGGAGCTGTGGAATCTGTCCGACCCGAAACGCGTCGCGCTGCTCTATCTGCAGCATGGCCGTCGGCTGCGATTGCCGGCGCCGAAGGCGCTGATGGACGATGCGGTGAAGCGCGCACGCGCCGCGGATTAGAAGTCGTAGTCTGTAGGGTGGGCAAAGCGCAGCGTGCC
>JAPLPC010000036.1 GCA_026400425.1 Hyphomicrobiales bacterium
CCGGCTTCAAGAAGTTTCAGTCGCGCATCGCCAACAAAGTGCGCAATGCCGTGCTCAAGGACGGTACCCGCGACACCGGCTGTGGGCTGAAGGCGTTCCGCCGCGATGTGTTCCTATCGCTGCCTTATTTCGATGGTCTGCATCGCTTCCTGCCGGCGCTGGTGCGCCGCGAGGGTTTTGACATCGCCTATGTGGACGTAATCGATCGGCCGCGTCATTCCGGCGTATCGAATTACGGCTTCTTCGACCGGCTCTGGGTCGGCCTGATGGATCTGGCCGGCGTGTGGTGGCTGATCCGCCGCAAGCGTTCGACGCCGGTCGCAACCGAGTTCAAGTAAATGCTGATCAGCTACGGCCAGGCCCTGGGCGATTATGTCTACGACGTGTTCGTCGCCAAATTCGATTTCTGGCTCGCCTTCGGGCTGGTGGCGCAATTGCTGTTCACGGCACGGTTTCTCGTACAATGGATTTCGAGCGAGCGCGCCGGGCAGAGCGTGGTGCCGATGGCGTTCTGGTTCTTCTCGATGGCCGGCGGCTTCATGACGCTGATCTACGGCATCGCCAAGCGCGAGCCGGTGATCATCCTCGGCCAGGCCTTCGCCACCGTGATCTATGTCCGCAACATCATGTTGATCATCAAGAACCGCGGTAGCGGATCGAAGACGCTGTCGAACTGAAGCGCGTTAGCCGCGCGACACCGTCATCCACCAGTGCTGCACGACTTCCGGGCTGGTGAGTTGCACGCTGGATGAGGCCTCGCGCTGGATTTTGCGATAGGCGCTGGCGGTGGTGCCGAAGCGGGCGCGAAAGCTACGGCTGAAATGCGCCTCGCTGCTGAAGCCGAGATCGGCCGCCAATTTCGACAGACGCCGCGTTTCCAAGGGATCGCTGAGCGCGGCCTGGACGGCGAGCAATCGGCGTTCCTGCACATGTTTCATGATGCCGCCGCGATCGGCCAGCACGCGATACAGCGTGGCCCGCGAGATATCGAGCTTCTGCGCCAGCCATTCCGGCGACAGGTCCGGCGAGGCTAGGTTGTCGCGGATGGCTGCTTCGGTCAAAGCGAGGATGGTGTCGTCGGCTTTCTTCCGCTGCTCCAGTTTATCAGTCGGCGCGGTTGTCAGCAGCCGCTTGAGGAAATCCACCGTGTCGGCGACGGTGGCTTCGACATTCGCCTCGGTCAGCTGGGCGCTGCGTTCCTGCAGCGAGCGGATATGCGCCGCGAGCAGGTCGTTTCGAAACGGATCGAGCTTCGGCTTCATTTTGTGCAGCGGAGCATCGCCGAGCAGCGCGCGCGGCACGATCAGCGATATCGTGTTCGATGCGAAAGCGCGCGTATTCACGGCTTGAGCGAGATCGATCATGGCGACCTTCCCGGGGCCGATGTTGGTCTGCTGGCCAGTGATTTCGCCGTTGAAGCCGCCCGTCAAATACAGATGCAGCAGCAGATGATCGGGGGTCGCCGCAATGCGCCCGGCATCGCGGACGAAGTTCTGGGTCGTGAAAGCGACTTTGGCGATGACGATGCTGCCGATGATGACGCCGGAGGCCGAGCCGGTCGGGGTCTTCTTGCCGGGACCTGCCGCGCGAGGCTCGAACAGCGGCGCCAACACGGCGCTCCAGGTTGCAAAGGCCGTAGCCTCGTCGAGGCCCGATGTGACGTAATAAAGACGAGGTAGCGAAGACATGGCGTGCGATCAAGCTTGCTCAATAGTTGAAGTCGACTGACGCAGGGCAGTTCGCCACCAATCGATGGAACGACCCTAATGCTCCTCGTCAGGCTGTACGACAACTGGGTTTATCTCGGCTTTGATAGTTTCATTCGTGGTGAATGGAATCGCTACGATGCGGGATCGATGCGCTCACGCCGGTTCCGTATGTGGCGCTTCCGCAGTGTGTAGTTCATCACGTCGTTCTGCTCGCCAATGAGACGCTAGGTCAAGAGAAACTCAGGTTGTGCGCGGTATAAGCCATCAGCACGCTGTCGCCCGGAAATCCGCTCGTACTAGAAGTGAGCCAACAGGTCGCGTGGACGGGGTGATTGCCCGATGCCGACGACCATCGGGGGCAATGTGTGCGGCGGCGCTGCTGCATGCATGACAGAGTGAATTAAGGGGACGTGACGTGGGGACTGTCGGCGGTACGCGCGGAATTTCGGCGCTGTTTTTGTGCACCACGCTGCTGAGCAGTGCTGCATTTCCAACAATGCTTTTTGCTGCGGAAAAGCTGCGAAAACCAGATACTCAATCCGTCTCGCGATCGACGACAAAGCTGGCTTTGTCCACCGAGCAGAAGCGCAGCCTGGCGCAGGCGCTGCAGAAGGGCGAACTCGGCCTGATCGCGCAGGTCTATGACAGCACCTACCAAACGCCGGGGCTGCGGGACGCGGTCATTCAGCACGCCGCGCGTCTGTCACCGGCATCGTTGCGCAACGTCAGCACGGCAGCCGATCTCGGCGTGATCACCTCGGGACAGCCGATGGCGCTGTCGCCGCGTTCGGAGCAGATGCTGGCGCTGCGAATGGCGAATGCCAGTGGCACAGGCGCTAGTGCAGCTCCGAGTGTTGCACAGGCGGTCAATCCGACGCCGAATGTGACGTCGCCTCCCTCGCAGGCCAACCAGACCTGGCATCTCACCATGATCGGCGCACAGATCGCGAATGCGCGCGGCTTCACGGGCGCCGGCGTCAACGTCACCGTGGCGGATACCGGCTTCGATGTGACCAATGCCGGCCTCGGCAACAAGCTGTTGACCAATCTCGGCCGCAACTATGTCTTGCCATCGGCAGGTGCCGCTTACGACACCAGCCAGCTCGATCCGCTGCCGGGCAAGATCGTGGACGGCAAGCTCGTCGTCGACAGTCATGGCACGCATGTCTCGGGTATCATTGCCGGCCAGTGGCTGGACCCCGCGACGGGCATCTATGCGCGCGGCGTGGCGTATGATTCCATGATCATTCCGCTGCGCGTGTTGCTGGCAAGGGATACGACGGCTGCTGCGGCCCCCGGCATTCCGGACGGCACCGTTAACGGGCTGCAATATTTCGCCGGCCTGACGAATTCGATGGTCTATAATGCGAGCTACGGGCCCGGGCCGGGCAAGGATGATCCGCCCCAGAAGGTGTGGACGATCTGGAATTTGCAGCCGGAACTGGTGGCTCTCGATGCAGCGCTGGAGAAGGGCAAGATCATCGTCGTGGCTAACGGCAATGCACGCGAACACAGCCCCGAAGCCGGCAAGAATCCTTCGGGCATTGCGCTCTATCCATTCTTGAATCCCGACAATCAGAAGGCCAAGGGGGTCTATGACGACCAGGGCCAACTCTACGATCTGACCGGCATCAATAACATGGCCGGCAAGGTCATCGGCGTGATGTCCGTGGGCAACAACAAGCTCGCCGCGGGCTATTCGCAGTTATGCGGCGTGACCGCGAGTTGGTGCGTCGCTGCACCCGGCGGCAACACGGACAATGGCGGCCTTGCTGTATATTCGACCGTCCCAACCAACACCTATGGCCCGAGCGAAGGCACATCGATGGCGGCACCCGTCGTCTCCGGTGCTATTGCCGTGCTCATTCAAGCCAACCCGACCTATAACGCGCAGGATCTGTCGCGTCTCCTTTTCTCGACAACCGAGGATCTCGGTCTTGCCGGCGTTGATGACGTGTACGGATACGGCCTCGTCCGACTCGATCGCGCCACCGATGGCCCGACGACGCTGGCCGCAAATGCAACCCAGGCCGTCGCCGCCAACACGACTGAATACTGGAGCCGCCTGCTGACGACTCAGGGCGACTTGACCAAGGCCGGCGAGGGCATCCTGACGATTTCCGGCCGCACCAATGCAGGCGGCAATGTCTTTGCACAGCTCGGCACGCTCGCCGTCGACGGCACGCTGTCGATGTCGGCCGGTAGGCAACTCAATGTCGCGCAGCCTGCGACGCTGGCCGGTTTCGGCATCGTGGTCGGCGATACGGTGATTGCCGGCACGCTGTCGCCCGGGAAGATGGCCAATATCGGCGACCTCGTCAGCAATGGTTCGGTCGCACCCGGCACCGTGTTGCAGGGCAATTCGGTGGGATCGCTGACCTTCAACGGCAATGTCACGCTGACATCGACCGCAAACACCCGGATCGATATTGACGGCACCCTCATCGTGCCCGGCGGTCCTGGCACCTTCGACAAGATCTACGTCACTGGTGCCGGCAATGTCTTCTACGCAGCCGGTACGCTTACGCCGGTATTGCGCGGCAGCGTCGGCACGGTCAGCAACTACACACCGGCAATCGGCACCACATTCGCGTTCGTGCAGACCGGGAATGGTGCCGTCACCGCGGGCACGTTCCGGACCTTGGTGCAGCCGACCGACGGTCTGCCGGCCAATGCGAGGTTCGATCTGCTCTATGAGCCAACGTCGATCACGCTGGAAGTGACGCCTGCGAGCTTCGCTGCGCTGGCTGCAAATGATGGCGCCACCGCGCGAACGGTTGCCGGCATTCTCGACAAGGATCGCGCCGCGTCCGGCGTGATGCCGACTGCAGCGGAGAAGGCGCTGTTCGACGCCCTCTATAAGCTCAATACCGAGGCTGAGTTCGATAAGGCTTTGGAACAGCTCGGAGGCCCCGGCCAGCCGGCGGTCGCCGCGGCTTCGCTGCAGGCCTTC
>JAPLPC010000359.1:0-5461 GCA_026400425.1 Hyphomicrobiales bacterium
AATGCTGATCGGCGGCGTCGGCATCGGTTTCTTCATCTGGGATGCCTGGAATTCCAGCCATATCAGCGAGATCATCCTGGCGCTGTTCTATGTCGGCATCATCGGCTTCATCCTCGACCGCATGATCGCGGGCCTGGGCAAGCTCGGTACCCACGGCACCTCGGTCAGCTAAGCACAACGCATAAGGAAACATGACGATGACGCCCTATGTGAAGCTCGATCATATCGACAAGGTGTTTTCCCGCGGCAAGGCGACCACCGAAGTTCTGAAGGACATCAACCTGACGCTGGACAAGGGCGAGTATGTCTCGATCATCGGCCATTCCGGTTGCGGCAAATCGACGATGCTCAACATCATCGCCGGCCTGACGCGCGCCACCACCGGCGGCGTGCTGCTGGAAGGCCGCGAGGTCAATTCGCCCGGCCCGGATCGCGCCGTGGTGTTCCAGAACCACAGCCTGCTGCCATGGCTGACGGTGTATCAGAACGTCCGTCTCGGCGTCGACAAGGTGTTCGCGAAATCCAAGAGCCGCGCCGAGCGCGACGAATGGACCATGCACAATCTCAACCTCGTGCAGATGACACATGCCAAGGACAAGCGTCCGTCGGAAATCTCCGGCGGCATGAAGCAGCGCGTCGGCATCGCGCGCGCGCTGGCCATGGAGCCGAAGGTGCTGCTACTCGACGAGCCCTTTGGCGCGCTCGACGCCTTGACCCGCGCCCATCTGCAGGACTCGGTGATGGCGCTGCATCAGAAGCTCGGTAACACCATCGTCATGATTACTCACGACGTCGACGAAGCCGTGTTGCTGTCGGATCGCATCGTGATGATGACCAACGGACCGTCGGCGACCATCGGCGAAGTGCTCGACGTGCCGCTTGCACGCCCGCGCAAGCGGCTCGAACTGGCAAGTGATCCCGTCTATCTCAAGTGTCGCAAGCGCGTGCTGGAGTTCCTGTACGAGCGCCACAAATTCGTGGAGGCGGCGTAGTCGCCCATCTCTCCCCGTCATTGCGAGGAGCGAAGCGACGCGGCAATCCAGCCCTGCTTCAATAAAGAACGGGATTGCTTCGTCACAAGGGCTCCTCGCAATGACGGCGGAGAGATCAAATGAAACCCCGGGCCGTCTAGCCGCCGAACTGCCTCAGTGACCAATCCTCAGCCAGAAGGGACTCATCATGACGCCCGATCAGATTGCGCTCGTGCAGGATAGCTTCAAGAAGGTCGTGCCCATTGCCGACGTCGCGGCTGGGCTGTTCTATGGACGTCTGTTCGAGATCGCGCCCGAGGTGAAGCCGATGTTCAAGGGTGACATGACCGAGCAGGGCCGCAAGCTGATGGCGACCTTGGGTGTGGTCGTTACCGGCCTGACGCGGCTCGACACCGTGCTGCCAGCGGCGAGCGCACTGGCCAGGCAGCATGTCGCTTACGGCGTCAGACCCGAGCATTACCCGATCGTCGGCGCGGCATTGTTGTGGACGCTGGAGAAGGGCCTCGGCGAAGCCTGGACGCCCGAACTCGCCGATGCCTGGACGACGGCGTACGGCACGCTGTCGGGCTACATGATCTCCGAAGCCTATGGCCAGCCGCAGGCTGCTGAATAAGGACTGATCGTGAGCGAGCCGCTGGTCATCATCGGGAACGGCATGGCGGCGGCAAGGCTGGTCGACGAACTCGCCAAATCCGCGCTCGGCCGCTACGCCATTGCCGTGATCGGCGACGAACCGCGGCTGGCCTATAACCGCGTGCTGCTGTCTTCGGTGCTGTCGGGCGAGGCGACCCATGACGAGATCGAACTGAAACCCGCCACGTGGTGGCGCGACCGCGGCGTGACGTTGAAATACGGCGCCACGGCGACGGCCATCGACATGGTCGCCCGCGAAGTCACGACCTCCACCGGCAAGCAGGTGCCGTTTTCCAAGCTCGTATTCGCGACAGGCTCATCCGCGCTGCGGCTGCCGGTGCCGGGCGGCGATCTCGCCGGCGTGCATGTGTTCCGCGACAGCCGCGATGTCGATCGGCTGCTGGCACTCGCTGCTGAAAAGAAGCGCGTGGTCGTGGTCGGCGGCGGACTGCTCGGGCTGGAGGCGGCCTATGGGCTCGCCAAGGCCGGTGCCGATGTGACGCTGATCCATCTGATGGATCGGCTGATGGAGCGACAGCTCGATGCGCCAGCGGCTGCGCTGCTGAAGACGCTGGTCGAGCGCAAGAGCGTCAAAATCCTGCTCGACGCCAACACCGCCCGCATCCACGGCACAGGCGCCGTCGCGCGGGTCGAACTGGCGGATGGCCGCATGCTCGAGGCGGATGCCGTGATCTTTGCGGCGGGCATTCGACCCAATGCCTCGCTGGCAAAAGAGGCCGGCATCGCCGTCAATCGCGGCATCGTCGTGGACGACCGCATGGCGACCGACAAGGATGATGTGTTTGCCCTCGGCGAATGCGCCGAACACCGCGGCACCTGTTACGGCCTGGTTGAGCCTGCCTATGAGCAGGCCAGAGTTCTCGCCCAGCATCTCGCCGGCAAGCCCGCGGCCTATACCGGGAGCATTCTTTCCACCAATCTCAAGGTCTCCGGCGTCGGTGTCTTCTCGGCCGGCGATTTCATGGCAAGCGAGGGCAGCGAGACGCTGCTGTTGAGCGACGTCAACCGCGGCACCTACAAGAAGCTGGTGATCTCAGGCGGCGCGTTGACCGGCGCGGTGCTGGTCGGCGATACGCGCGATGCGCTCTGGTATCTCGAACTGATCCGAAGCGGGGGCGATGTGTCCGTGCTGCGCGCCGACATGATGTTCGGCCGCGTCACAGCGAAAGGCGGCGTGACATGAACGCCATCGATCCCGCCCTGACCACGACGCGCACCACCTGTCCGTATTGCGGCGTCGGCTGCGGCGTGCTGGCAACGCCGGACGGCATGGGCGGCGCCGCCATCGCCGGCGATCCCGATCATCCCGCCAATCTCGGCCGTCTGTGTTCGAAGGGATCCGCACTCGGCGAGACGCTGAGCCTCGACGAACGCCTGCTGCATCCGATGATGCGTGACATCGATGGCGACATGGTCCGCGTGCCCTGGCGCAATGCGCTCGATCACGTGGCGGAGGGCTTTCGAGCTGTCATCGCGGAGCACGGCCCGGGCGCGGTGGCGTTCTATCTGTCGGGGCAGTTGCTTACCGAAGACTATTACGTCGCCAACAAGCTGATGAAGGGCTTTCTCGGCGGCGCCAATGTGGATACCAATTCGCGGCTGTGCATGGCGTCGTCGGTGGCCGGGCACAAGCGTGCCTTCGGCGCCGACACGGTGCCCGGTTGCTACGAGGACCTCGACCAGGCGGATCTGATAGTGTTCGTCGGCTCCAATGCCGCCTGGTGCCATCCGGTGCTGTATCAGCGCATGCTTGCCAACAAGCAGGCGCGCGGGGCGCGCTTCGTGGTGATCGATCCGCGTCGCACCGATACGGTGGGCGATGACGATCTGTTTCTCGGCCTCAAGCCCGGCACCGACACGGCGCTGTTCTCCGGGCTGCTGGTCTATCTCGCCGACAATGGCGCGCTTGATCGCGCCTATATCGACCGGCATACATCCGGCTTTGACGCCGCGCTGGCGCGCGCCAAGATCATCGCCGGCAGCGTGGCAGCAACGGCGAAGGCGACCGGCCTGAATGAAGTGGACGTCGCCACCTTCTTCCAGATGGTCCGGCAGACGCCGCGCATGGTCACGCTGTATTCGCAGGGCGTCAACCAGTCGGCGCAGGGCACCGACAAGGTCAATGCGATCCTGAACTGCCATCTCGCCACCGGACGCATAGGCAAGCCCGGCGCCTCGCCGTTCTCGCTCACCGGCCAGCCCAATGCCATGGGCGGCCGCGAGGTCGGCGGGCTCGCCAACCAGCTTGCCGCGCATATGGGTTTTACGCCGGCGGAGATCGACCGCGTACGGCGTTTCTGGAAGGCCCCTGACATCGCCACCCATGAGGGGCTCAAAGCGGTCCAGATGTTCGAGGCGATCGGCCGCGGCGAGATCAAGGCGCTGTGGGTGATGGGCACCAATCCGGCAGTGTCGCTGCCCGATGCCGACGCCGCACGCGCCGCGCTCGGCAAGCTCGATCTGTTTGTCGTTTCGGAGAATGTGCGCTCGAACGACACCGTCAATGCCGGCGCGCATGTGCTGTTGCCGGCCCTGGCCTGGGGCGAGAAGTCGGGCACGGTGACGAACTCCGAACGTCGGGTATCGCGCCAGCGCTCTTTCCTGCGCGCGCCCGGCGAAGCCAGGCCGGATTGGTGGGCGCTCGGCGAAGTCGCAAAGCGGCTCGGCTTCGGTGCCGGCTTCGCCTATCGATCGGCTGCCGACATCTTCCGCGAACACGCGGCGCTATCGGATTTCGAGAACGACGGTCGCCGCGATTTCGATCTCGGCGGCTTGATGCATGTTTCCGACGACGCCTTCGACACCATGGCGCCGGTGCGATGGCCGCTGCGCAAGGGCACCACCACGCAGCAGGCGCGGTTTTTCGCCGATGGCGGTTTCTATGCGCATGACAAGCGCGCGCGTTTCATCGCGCCGGAAACGCCGGAGCTGCGCAGCCAGGTGACGTCCGCGCGGCCGCTGCGGCTCAATACTGGCCGCGTCCGCGACCAGTGGCACACGATGACGCGCACCGGCCTCAGCCCGCGGCTTGGTCAACACATGCCCGAGCCGTTCGTCGAGATTCATCCGGACGATGCGGCGCGTTTTGCCATCGTCGATGGCGGCTACGCGCAGCTCACCACGGATTATGGCGCCTGCACGCTGAAGGTCGTACTCAGTGACCGCCAGCAGTGCGGCATGTTGTTTGCGCCGATCCACTGGAACGACGCCACGGCATCATTCGCACGCGTCGGCGGGCTGGTGGCGCCGTTCGTCGATCCGTATTCGGGCCAGCCGGAGAACAAGGCGACGCCGGTGGCAATCGCGCCGCTCACACTCGCCAATCGTGGTTTCGTGCTGTCGCGCAAGCCGCTGGCGCTGCCGGATGGCGTGGTGTTTGCGCGGGTCGCGGTGACCGGCGGGGTGGGCTATCTGCTCGCCGACAATATCGACACCGCCAACTGGCGTGACTGGCTGGCGCCATTGCTCGGCGACGACGTGGCGATCTATGAGGACAGTGGCCGCGGCGTCTATCGCGCGGTGTCGTTCGCCCATGAGCGGATCGACGTCTGTCTGTTCGTCGGCCCGGCCGCAGATGCATTGTCCTGGGATGCGGTGAAGGCGCTGTTTGCGGCGGACAAGATTGACGACGAGGAGCGGCGCCTGTTGCTGTCCGGCAAGGCGGCTGACGGCGCCGCCAATCCAGGGCCGATCGTCTGCGCATGTTTCGGCGTCGGCCGCAACAGGATCTGCGACGCGATTGCCGCGGGCGCGGGATCGGCGGCCGAGATCGGCGCCGAACTCAAGGCCGGTACCAATTGCGGCTCGTGCATTCC
>JAPLPC010000359.1:5518-8282 GCA_026400425.1 Hyphomicrobiales bacterium
GGCGACACCGGACGAAGCGCGCAAGGTCGCGGCAAGCTGATCACTCACCCTTCGCTGCGCACCGCATCCTCCGTCGTCATTGCGAGGAGCGAAGCGACGCGGCAATCCAGTTTGCTCATAGAAGACAGACTGGATTGCTTTGTCGCAAGCGCTCCTCGCAATGACGGCTGATGGTGGTGTGAGCTACTTCACCGCGCCTGCCGTCAAGCCGGCGATGATCTGCCGCTGGGCGATGACCGTCAGCAGCAGCACCGGTAGCGTCACGATCAGCGCCGCCGCTGCCAGCGGGCCCCAGCTCAACTGATCGAACGAGATCATGTTGTACACCGCCACCGGCAGGGTGCGCGTCTCGCGGCCGGCGAGCACGATGCCGAATACGAAATTGTTCCACGAGAAGATCACCGCCAGAATGAATGCGACGGCGATGCCGGGCCGGGCGATCGGCAACGCGACATGACGGAACACCTGCCAGCGATTGGCGCCGTCGATGACCGCGGATTCCTCCAGCTCCATCGGCGTCGTCTCGAAATAGCCGATCATGATCCAGATCACGATGGGCACGGTGACGACGAGGTGGATGATGATCTGCGGCCACAGCGTGCCGAGCAGGCCGAGCCACTGGAACAGCAGAAACAGCGGGATCAGATAGGACAGGCCGGGCGTGATGCGGGCGATCAGGATCAGCACAGCGGCCTTGCGCGCGCGCATCCGCGCGAGGCCGTAGCCGGCGGGGACGCCGACCATCAATGCGAACAAGGTCGCAGCACCGGTGACGATCAGCGTGTTGAAGAAGTAGGTCGTGAACCGCTTGGATTCGAGCACGGCGGCATAGTTGCCCCAATTGATCCGCTCCGGAATGAACACCGGCGGATAGGAGGCGTTGTCGATCTCGAATTTCAGCGACAGCGACAGCATCCAGAGGAAAAACAGGATCGCCGGCGAGACGATCACGATGATCGCAAAAGCGAGGCCGATCCGGCCGAGCAGGGTTCGCATCACGCGCTGCCTCCGCCGTCGTTCCAGTGGGTGCGCTGGCGCAGATGCAGCAAGGCGCCGGCCAGCGTCACGATCAGCGCGAAGAAGACGACGACGATCGCCGAAGCGTAACCGACGTCGTAATAGACGAAGGCGACGCTGTAGAGATAGAGATTGATGGTTTCCGAGGCGCTGCCGGGGCCGCCCTGGGTGATGGCGAAGATGATGTCGAAACTCTTCACCGCATCGATCATGCGGATCATGGCGGCGATGAACAGGAACGGCATGATCATCGGCAGCGAGATGTGGCGGAATGTCTGCCACGCCGTTGCGCCGTCGATCTGCGCGCTCTCATAGGGCTCGCTGGGCAATGCGCTGAGGCCGCCGAGCACGATCAGCATCACCAGCGGCGTCCATTGCCAGGTCTCCACCAACACCAGCGACGGGATCACCGTGGCGGGATGGAACACCCAGAGCGACGGCGACAGGCCGACCAGCGCCAGCAGATAGTTGAGAATGCCGAGCTGCGGGTGGAACATCATCGTCCACACCAGCGCGATGGCAACCGGCGTGGCCATCATCGGCAGGATGAATAGGCCGCGGATCAGGCCGCGTAGCGGGAAGCGGTTGTTGAACACGACCGCCGCCAGCGTGCCGAGCGCCACCGGCAGCACCACAGAGAGCACCGTATAGACCAGCGTGTGCCACACCGATTCCACGAAGCGGGCATCAGTGGGCAGGCGCAGATAATTGGCGAAGCCGACAAAGGTCGGCGCTTGGCCGACCTTCCATTCGTGCAGGCTCATCCAGATCGTATAGGCCCATGGAAACACGATGACCGCCGCTACCACGATCATCGCAGGCATAATGAACGGCCAGTAGGATACCGGCCGCCACGTGTTCGCTTTTGCAGCCGTTGGCTCGGCCGCGACGACTTTGCCGGCTGTCAGATCGCTCACGTCTTCTCGCTGCGCTCCAGGATGGGCCTGAACTGGTCATGGGCCTTTTTGAGTTCGGTGGCGGGATCGGCCCCGGACAGCGTGGCCGTGATGCCGGCACCGACGAGGTCGCGGAATTCGGCGACCGGGATGATCACCGGAAGCCCGAGCTTGCTGATCTTGGCCGAGGCGATCACGGAATCGAGCCATTCCTGGTTCTTCACGCCCTTGCGCACGGTTTCGTCGTTGAGGATCGAGTTGCGGAACGGAACGCCGCCGCCGCTTTGCAGCAGCCGCGCGCCCATCGCCTTCGACACCGCCCACTGGCAATAGAGATAGGCGGCTTCTTTCTTGGTCGAGGTTTTCGCGATGCCGATGCCGTCGCCGTAAGTGGACGAGAACTGTCCCTTCGGCCCGGCCGGCACCAGCGTGTAGCCGATCTTGCCGACCACGCGCGATGCGTTGGGGTCCTCGATCGGCGGCGCCCAGCCGACACCGTCGATCCACATGGCGGCGCGCCCCTGGGTCAGCGACGCCATCGACTCCATCCAGTTGAAGCCGGCGACACCGGGCGGCGCAGTTTTGGTCACGAGCCGCTGATACATCTTGGTGGCTTCGATGGCCTCGGGACCATCGGTCAGGATGTTGCCCTTGGCATCGAGAAATTCACCGCCGTAGTTCAGGAAGAAGTTGGTCCACAGGGTCATGTTGGCGTTGCGCAGGCCGCGCCCGGTGAAGCCGTAGACGCCATTGGCGGGATCGTTGAGTTTTTCGGCGGCAGCCGCCATCTCGTCGAAGGTCTTCGGCACCGCGACGTTCTTTTTGGCGAACATCTCCTTGTTGTAGTAGAG
>JAPLPC010000496.1 GCA_026400425.1 Hyphomicrobiales bacterium
AGCGCCGCTCATCCTCGGCTTCATTCTCGGCCCGTTGCTGGAAGAGAATATGCGCCGCTCTCTGCTTCTGTCACAAGGCGACGCCATGATTTTTCTGCAGAGGCCAATTAGCGCCGCCTTCCTGCTGATAAGTGTGATCCTCTGTTCGTTACTGTTGCTCACGTCGGCGCGGAAACATCGTGCGGAGGCGTTCCAGGAGTGAGTCCAAAACGGAATACTACCTGCCTTGCTTGAGGGGCGGGTGAGCACCAGATCTCACGGAGCCATGACGGCGACAGCTCCCAAATTAGGAAATAACGCTACGGGTTACAATGTGAATAGGCTACGTTGCCCTCACTTCCACCCTATCGATATGAAAGCCTTCATGGTTGAATGGTCTACCCGGCCGGGACGCGCCGACTGGTGGAATAGGGGCGGGTATCGGAAAGCGGGTTCGCTATTCGGCCTTTCGTACCGGAGCCAAATTGCAAAGGGATATCGAACCACGGATTTCCTAACTCAAAGATGCTCGACCTTGATATCGGATCTTGGTCGCTAATACAAGTTTCATTGCTGTCAACCTTATTTGCAGTACTGGCCGGTCTCTTGGTAAAGCTTGCGCTGGTAAAAACTTGGCAGCATGAGGTGTCCGCACGCGTGTATGGGCAGCACTCGCGTGATCGAAGCGTTGACCGATTAATCGAACGTTTGTTAGAATGGCGCTTGTTAGCACCGAGAACTATTCTCTCAACTGAGAAAGTTTCCACTTTTGCCTGACACCGACACGACGATTTTGATCGGCCATCGTGGGCAAGCGATAGCGGCTTCCATCAGAGGCGATAACGCGGGTCTTCCAGTTATTCTCGCGCACGGTGGTGGACAAACGCGCCGAGCCTGGAGAAATACTGCAGACCGTCTTGCGAAGTGCGGTTTTTGCGCAGTCGCTATCGACATGCGCGGCCACGGGGAAAGCGCTTGGGCGGAGGATGGGGCGTATGATATCCGCGACTTTGCGAGCGATCTAGTCGCTCTCGCGCAGGCATGTCGACAGAGGCCAGCTTTGATAGGAGCTTCTCTTGGCGGCTTAGCGGGAATAATTGCGGAAGGAAATATCCGCCCTCAGACCTTCTCCTCGCTCACTCTGGTAGATGTCACTCCTCAAATGGATCCTAAGGGAATCGCTCGCGTAGTGGGCTTTATGGCTGCTCACGCTCGCAACGGCTTCGCTTCACCAGAGGAGGCCGCCCACATTATTGCGGAATACATGCCTCATCGAAGAAAGCAGAGCGGGTCCACGGGCCTGCATCACTATCTTCGATTTCGAAGCGACGGAAGGTACTATTGGCACTGGGATCCCGCTTTCATCGAAGGCATTGTAAGCATTAAAGAGACACATCCCGAAAGCAATTCGCTTCGGCGATCGATTTTCGACTCAGCAGCATCTAGCTTAAAGCTCCCGGTGCATTTGATCCGAGGTGATGCCAGCGACTTAGTTTCGCCGTCAGCAGTATCGCTTTTCAAGGCACTTGTTCCTCACGCAGAGATCAGCGACATTGCAGGTGCAACTCATATGGTTGTGGGTGACAAGAACGATATTTTTACGGATGCAATTCTCGAATTCCTGATTAGAACCTATCATGATGCTTCACCGTGAGCGCAGAGCAAAATATCCTTCAGTGTGATTTGAAGAATCCTCCTAAGAAGTTGGAGGGACTATTTCAAGCATCATGCGAAAAGACTTCCCAGCCAGCTTTAACTCACGACTGATCAGTTGTATTTCTCTTGAGATTAAACTGAATCCGAGCCCGCAGTGCATTCTCTATCGTTCTTGTCGGTCATCATTTGATGTACGCGACGTTCCTACCCATCACGCTGCGCGTATTCTGCAAAGTTTGATGCCAGACGTGCAGCAAAGATAGCGCACCGACAACGACTTCACTGTTCAGCTTTGCGTTAGTTTGCAGCGTAATCTCGCCGGAGAACGCTGCCGCCCTGGCCGAAATCCCTCACACGCCGCAAAAGCTATGGAGCCATTTTTACTTTGCGCTTCCGGGGCCGCTCCGTCGGCTCCGAGGCTTAGGCACGAGCGAAAAAAAGCCCCGGCGAACCGGGGCAAGTTGACGGAGAGGATCAGGAGGACACCCTCCGCAGTAAAACTGCGAGTATCGAATGAAATTAAAAACGGCTTCAAGATAGGTCAAGATTGAAGACCTTTTCTAAAGCTCGCACCCTAATCGCACTATAATTTCTGCTACCACGAATTATCTCCCCTACTGTTCGAAAATAAGACCATCTTTCATATCTTCACTGCGGTTCTTCGCGAGCGAATAGAACTTACTCACGCATCGAAGCCGAATTTTTACAGTACTATGAATAGTGAGATACGCCGCGCGAGCCGGCGCAGTTCAGAGGCTACTTAGATTATATCTTTGTATGGGCGTGCGTTGATGTGACAGAAGCTCTATCGATCTCGCCAGCGGAGTTCCTTGGAAGACTATCAATAAATGTAACGATTTTCGGACGCTTGTAGCGCGCGATCAATTCGCCGGCAAATGCAACGATCTCCTCAGGTGTGGCTGCCATTGACGGGTGCAATACACAAATTGCTTTGACTGCCTCGCCCCATTGCGGATCGGGAACGCCGATAACTACAACATCGGAAATGGCTGGATGTTTGCGTATAACGCTCTCGACTTCGGCCGGATAAACATTTTCGCCGCCGGTCTTAATCAATTGCTTCTCCGGCATGCGACCGGCATAAAAGAGATAACCCTCAGCGTCGAAGTACCCTCGATCACCAGTGTGGTGCCAGCCGTTTCTGAGCGTGTAAGCCGTATCCGCATCGAGACCCCAATATCCCAAGAATACAGTTGGGCCGCAGACAACAATCTCACCCATCTCTCCTGTCCTCATTGGTATATCTTCGTCGCCAACTATCGCCAAGCTTCGCCAAAACATTGGCCGGCCGACAGAGTTCGGACGATCTCGATATCTCGACAATGTCGCAAGACCTGACGTTTCAGACTGCCCAAACGTGACCCAAAATGCTGCGTTGGGGCACTCGCGTTCGAACCGCTCGATCGTTTCAGGCGAATCCAGTCCCGTGACGGCTCGGAGCGACGATAGTTCTCCGGCGTTAGCCAGATCTAAGATGCTTGCCAACATCGGTGAGAACTCGGACATGATCGTGATTTTTTCAGCAACAATATCGCGCACAGCTTCCGCCGCATCGAACTTTTCCGAAATAATGCTGGCGCCGCCAGCCTGCTGAATCGCCAGCATTAAACCCAGACCAGCGACGTGAAACAACGGTAGCACTCCAAGGCTGACATCGTTCTCAGTTAAATGCCAAGTTTCGACGAGCGAACTATTTGCCGTCAATAAGTTCGTCTGCGACAATAACGCGCCACGGGGATGGCCGCCGACACTAGCAGTATGGATGATGAGGAAACCACCGTCGCCATCTGTCGCAGAAAGGGAAACGGACGTTTTGTTCACCGACAACTGCGCATAAGGTGCCAGGTTCGGGTTCTCTCGGCCAATAGCGAAATAATGCTTCACTGTTGGCAGCGACTTCTGCAAACCGAGGATCACATCATGGTAGTCGGTACCGGCGACGACGACGACCGGCGCGCCGTCGGCGAGGATATAAGCAACTTCATCAAACTGTAGCCGGTAGTTGACCGGTAGAAGGATCGCTCCGAGCAGAGCGGTCGCTCCAATCAATTCGACCATCTCGAGACAATTCTGCGAAAGAATTCCGACGCGATCACCCGGCTTCACTCCGCGACTGGCAAGACCGGCTGCCAGCCGCTCGACGCGGTCTAAATAATCCGCATGTGTAACGCGCCTGCCCTCCACAATAAAGGCATCACGATCAGGAAAATGTCGTGCGTTCCGACGATATACATCGAGGAGACGATATCGAGTATATCAAACAAAAATCCGGCGGAAGCCTGAAGGGCGTGAAAATTGCGTATCTTTACGTAGACTACCCATTTGGTCAGGAGCCGATCGGCATAGTCAAGACGCTCGCAGCCAAAGAAGGCTTCGATTTGCAGCTCTTCCCCTATCCACTGCCAGGCAATGATCAGGCCTCCGCTTGGACGCAAATGCGTCGGTTCGCGCCGGACTGGATCATCAGCTGGAGTCTGTCGAATATGCACGTGATAGCTTCGCGTGAGATGAAGCGTAATGGGATAGCGATTGACAAGTACATCGCCGTCAACTGGATGAACGAAGTCGCTATCAATAATATTGGCGCAGCTGCCGCCAAGGGTATCAAACGTGGCACAAACGTTGCTGGCGGTTCGAACCATCCGTTGATGCAGGAGATTATCAAAGAACTTTACGACAAGGGAAGAGGAAACGGCGATCGCAAAAATTTAGACGATGTCTATTATAATACAGGCATCGCAATCTGGTCGATTGCTGTCGAAGGTGCCCGCCTTGCCGTCAAAAAGAATGGATGGCCGCTGACTTCGGAGAAGATCAAAGGCGGTCTCGAGAGCATCAACGGCTACGACGCCAACGGCGTGATCGCTCCCGTCACCGTGAGCGCGAAAGATCACGGTGGTGGCGGTAAGACACGTATCGAGATGTGGGACGGCAGCAAATGGGTGCCCCAAACGGAATGGATTGCCGCGTATACAGACGAGGTGTGGAATGTGGTCAAATCTCAATCTGCCGACTACGCAAAATCGGACGCCGTCAAGTAGGCGGACTTAATTCTGGCGATTTGAGATAAAAAAGGAGTGCAGCAATGAAGTTCCCTGCTGCACTTTTCATTCTCGCCATTTCATTGCATCCGCGCATCAGGGTAAACTCTTCTGGGCGCGCTCTTCGTAGAGAAGCGACTGCACTGTGTGAGTGAAAAATAACGCTGCAGTCTATCAGTATCATTCGCCTATAGCTTGACGATGCGGCTATTCTTACCTGGCTCGCCAACAAACAAAAAATCTGCGGCGCCATATCCGGCGTCCATTGGAATTCGAAGTATCCTACCTTCCTCAGACTTTTGCACTTCTGGTCTAACTGTTATGATTGTTTCGCGCTGAGTCGCTGCAAGTGCTTCTTCGACAGTCCGATGGCGACCAACTTTCTCAAGATTGAGTAGCGTAGGAAAGAGCACCGTTCGCTTGTGCGCTTCGGCATCAATACGTGCTTGATCCGGGGAGATCCATATGGAGTCAACAGCTTCATGTCCGTCATGCTGAAGAACATGATCGATCGGCGCTTGAGCAAGGAAAAAATAAGTATCGAAGCGCTTAGGCATGTGTGCGGGCGTGATCCAGTGAGCGAAATGCACAAGTCGATCAAAAGCAGCAATTAGCCCTTCTTGCTCAATCATATCTGCAAATCCGAGGGCACCGGCTTCGATCTGTTGGCGATATGCGATACCCAACGCCTCTGCACGCGTGCCATCCACCAACGCTCCCCCACGAGATTCGCGAGCGAAAAGAACGCCGCACTCTTCAAAAGCTTCGCGGGCAGCTGCAGCCTTAAGACCCAACATCTCATCGTTGAGGCTGTCAACGCCCTCGGCAAGACGATGCCACCTCGGATCAAAATCCAGCGGATTGACAGCGCCCCCTGGGAACACTAGGGCGCCCGAAGCAAATTCTATCTCATGGTGTCTAACGACCATAAATAGCTCAATTCCATCAGTTCTATCGCGTGCGAGCATCAGTGTTGCAGCAGATCGCGGTTTTGCTTGTTCAGTCATTCGGCCCCTCATGGATAACTTTAGAGAAAAACGGCAGAGTAAATGTCGCAGAGAATTGCTTTCACGTAACAAACAGGTATCTCGTTGAACTTGGCCACATGCCTTCATATGCTTCAGGACAATTGTCGGAACTGGAGGCCGAAGTAAACTCGACGTTCGTTTTGATCAACGCTAGAAGCGCCATTACAGCATGCGGGACCGCGCCCTGTCACTTGAAATACCTTGCTTGACAGCTGCGGAGGAGCTTGTGCTCAATCTACGAGATGCGTTGCAGCATCGATAATCTCACACTCGAACATCACTCAGTATCCCAAGCCTCAGGGCGGGACACCGTTATCGAAAAAGAGGTTCGAGAGATTTTATGCGTGGAGTAGATAATACCTTTTGGCACTCACACATTCCTCCTCGATATTTTCAAGCATCACTAGGCCACCGAAAACCCTCGGGACTAACTACAACGGTAGCTGCACCGTATCACGTGGCTGCTGGCAGATCTCGAGCGCATCGCGTGTTCTCTTGAATCCGATGCCCCACAATTATAAAATTCGCAAACTGATGAGTGCGGACCTGCCCTTTTTGGAGCCGGATGAACCTCGTAAGGGCGAAGGGTTAAAATCGATTTTTGCTTTCGCTTTGCGACTTGCACCGCGTCGGGCGGGTGCGACGCGAAGCCCACGGTGCCCAGCCATTTCGAAGCGATCATCAGACGACCGACCCCGCGGGTGACCTTCGTTCAACCCGCGTATGAATGTGTCCGTCGAACAGGCCCCTAGTTAAGAAGCTTCAGAGGAAGCTACTTTGTTCCGCCTTAGTCGGCAGCAGCTTTTGAGTTTGCGATCGACCTCGAGTTTGAAGAAGTAGCGCCATATCGCGCGATGATCGAAGATCGATTCAATAAGCAGCCACGAAAAGTAAGCCTAATAAGTCCGATCGCCGCCATACAACGCGGACCTTAACAACTCGCTCTTCCGAGAAGATGCGCAGGGTTACAATTTCTGGGATGCCGACCGGCGAAATGACCCTCACGGCTGCACCCGTTGTCGATAGATCTTTTAGAGTACAATCAATGCTTCCACCATTAAATTCAAGCGCAGCTCTCTTGCACATCCTCCGTCGCACGTGGTGTCGTCGTTCCATTTCTTGCTCCTTCACAAGAATAGGTCGCACAGCCTCTTTGCGTTGCATTTAAGAAATGGATTACGACGGCTTATATACCGACAACTGATACTGCCGAGGATTTGTCTTTCGTTGTTTCCAAGGACCGAATGCCTCAACCGAAGTTTTTGAGTTACTCTCCGATCGGTCAAGAGCCAACGCAGCGGGCGCAGTGCGTAGTACGCCTTTATCACGCGCCACGGAAAGCTGCCCCTCGGGCCATAAGCGATTGCTTCCCTTGGAATGCTAAGAGGGCAAATCAACCAGAAAAGGGTCACGAGGGGCTCGTCGCGGAATACTCCGCTGGGGCGGTAGCGAAGACGCCGGATGACGCGCCGACGAAGAAGGTCGTGAATGAAAAATGATACGGAACTGTACCGTATCAATTTCGTTAAGGCATTAACGCGTTGTCGGTATCGGAGAAACATATGTTGATGCGAAAATTTGCGGCCCTCACGCTCTTTATTGGCGCATGTGGCACATTGGCCCGGGCCCAACAAGGGACACCTGAACAACGCGTAGCTTGCGAATCCGATGCTATTCGCTTTTGTTCGAGATATATTCCTAACGCAGATAGGATTGCGGTATGTTTGAAAGAAAACCGCGACAAGATTAGCGCGACCTGCAACTCCGCTCTGTTTGGCGAGCTAAATTCTGCAAAAAACCCCGGCGTATCCAGACAGAAGTGATGAAGGTCTGCGTAGAAACCATCTGCCATCTTACCGGTGTTTCATCACAAGCGCTGAAGTTCAGGCGAGAATGCATAATGCGCTGTTCTCTGCGAGTGGGAACGGGAGTTATCTGCGGTTTGATCGTATATCTTTTTTGCTCTTGTTCAGCTGAAGCCTTTCGCAGTACAGACGCGGACACCTCACCATCAGGTAAAAACTACACAATTCTTGACGAGATGTCTGTTTACATCCGTTTCAAACCTTCGGCTATGAAGTCGCTGCAAATTGTACGAAGCATATTGCCAGCCGCGAAGGTAGTTGATCTCAGCTTTGATGGTTCTACAAGCAGGCCACTATTTTGGATCAAACTTATACATAACGGTGAAATACGGTTAGGATTTGTAGACTGTATCGCCAACACTTTTACGGAGGCAACCGCGCCTGTCCCTGCAAGTTCGCTGAATAGAGAAGATCGACGAAGTGTCGATGATTTTCTTAATTTATCTTATGACTTTCAAGACGTCATCAGAGTTGCTGATAATGCTTCGTCGGCATCTGTCTTGAGCGTTGGATTGGCCCGCCTGAGCGATCGGCTCGTATATAGTGTGGTTCGAGTCGTGGCTGATAGGGACCTGACCCGCTTGACGATAGATGCCCTCGATCCAGAACTTTTCCAGCATTAGATATAAACTTCGATGGGATTGCGGTCAGGCCGGTCGGTGGACGCGCAACCGCAGCGGTCGAATCTTCGTGTAAGAGCGGGCATTCGCTTTGCAGTCGATCCTTTACCGTGGCGGAATGTCAGTACGAGATCCTTCGTGGCCGCTCTTTGTTAGGACGACAGACTCAGAACCGCGCAAATAGGATGATCCAACCGAGTGCACTGACCTTGCGACCGGCCTGGGCTGGGCTAGAACTTACGGATCGTGATCGGACCACTCGTCACATGAAGATTTGGCCAACAACGCCGCAGAGCAAGACGACCAGCCAAGTTGGCGTCTTCCAGCAGAAGAGACGCACAAATGCACCGATCCCAAAGGCGAAATCCGTCCTGTTCGTGATCCCCGCGGCCCACACTGGATCGTAGAACGCTGCCGGCAGAAGACCCACAACCGCCGCATTCACCCCGGTCAACGCCGCGCGAGCCGCAGGATGACTGCGTAAGTCGTTCCAGAACGGAAGAGCACCCAGCACGATAAAGAAGGACGACAGGAAGATCGCAATTGTGCAGACAAGAGCTGCCTTCCAGCCTCCCACCACAGAGCCGGTGTAGGCGGCGAATGTGAACAGTGGCCCCGGCACGGCCTGAGCCGCTCCATAGCCAGCTAGAAAATCGTTCTCACTGATGAAGTTCGGCGCGACCTCCGCCTTCAGAAGTGGGAGCACGACGTGTCAACCACCGAACACCAGCGCACCTACCCGATAGAAGGTGTCGAACAGAGTCAGCTCTTGGCTCTTCAGCATCGCCGCGATCAAGGGAGCCCCAACAGGAGCGCGATGAAGGTGAGCAAGAGGACAGCGCCGACACGCCGGCTGATGGCGAGCGGAAGAGCCGCAGCGGCCGATGGCACGTCGCCCTTCAGAAACATCATTCCGAAGAGCGCCCAAGCACGATGCCACCGATCTGGCCCCATGCGGACGGCAAGACGAAAGCCTCAAGCATTGCTACGGCGGCGACCGAGGCCCGTACCGATCCGGCGTTAGAGTGCGAGCCATCCCCAAGATTGTCAGAGCAACCACGGCTACTGCGGCGACCTTCAGGCCATGAAGCCATCCGCCAGTTGAATTCCCCCGACTGCAGCCACTCCTCGTGCGAAGAGATAGAGAGCGAGCGCCGTTGGTAGTGTGAACGCGGTCCAAGCCGCGAGGGCGCCCCGCCAACCGCTGCGCGACATCCCGATTGCTATACCGACTTGGCTGGGCGCAGGCCCCGGCAGAAACTGGCAGAGGGCGACAATGTCCGTGTAGTTGCCCTCGTTCAACCACTTCCTTTCTCAGCGATCTCCGACCGGAAGTAGCCCAGATGTGCCACCGGCCCGCCGAAGGAGGTTAGGCCCAATTTCAGGAAGACGAGGAAAACCTCAAGGGAGCTTCTTTTTTCTGCACCAGTCCCCACGATCTTACCATGCACCGAGGCCGGCTAACCCACTGCATTTGGGTAAACCGTTTATAAGACCAGGGGTAGTAACGCTTCGTAGAACTCCCTCTCCAAAAGGGGACTAAGGAAACTTCGGCTGGTCTTGTCACGAGCGCCGTTTGCCGCTGCTAGGTCAGCCTGCCACCTTACACCGTCGGTGAGTGGATCACGTAGCTCGTGGCGTCCCTTTGAGCGCCCGAGAGAACTGCCTGGGCACAAGTCGGGAGCCATAACGAGCGACATCTTCGCGACGGATCATTGGAATGACCTTGCCGAAACGGCGACGAAACATGTCAGTCAAGAGCTGCCGGTGGCCGTCCTCCTCCCCAGCCATTTCATCGAAAATTGCTGCTGTCGCCGGGTATTGCCCGCGAAGCTGCTCGGCAGAGGTGGAATAGATACGCACGTGTCCTCTTCGGACCAGATCGCCAGTGCCAGCAGTGCTCCCGCTAAAAGAGTTAGTAAAACCGGCGTAACGAAAACTCAAACTCATCAGAACCACTTCGGCAAATAGTAGAACAATCCTAAAAATAGGACTATTATCGTTATAAGGCCACGCCTCCGCTGATCTCAGACAGTCATGCATCACTCGTAGCGCCAGTTGGTAATGTCTTGCAAAGCGCAATGCGATGGTTGCCGCGAGCTATCGCCAAATTTAGTGAGAGCGCGGCAGGTCCAGCGACCCTTCGACCGGATCGCACGGTGGCGAAAATTGCTTTCGATGGGGGTGGCCATCCGCAGGTGTTTCCCATGCTCGGCCGGAAAGTCGTAGTGTCGTTTACCGGCGACAAACGCCCCTTCAAGCAACCGACCTCGGACTGGAAGTGCAAGTCCTACGTGGTCCGATGACCACGCTCCGACGCGGCCGCGTCGCCGTCGTGGCCGCTATGTTCCGGTTCGTTGTCTAACCTCCTCTAATCCGCTCCCGGAGCCGCTGGAAGACGACATATAGCATCGGGATCAGGAAGATGCCGATGGAGCTCGCCGCAATCATTCCACCGAAAACTGCGGTCCCCACTGCCCTGCGGCTGATTTGAGCGGCGCCCGTCGCGATGACCAACGGCATAAGACCAAGGATGAATGCTACCGACGTCATCATCACGGCGCGGAAACGCATCTCTGCACCCGAGATCGCGGCCGACACGATGTCGTGCCCCGCCTCCCGCTGCTCCTTGGCGAACTCGACGATCAGAATGCCGTTCTTCGCCGCCAGAGCAATTAGCACGACCAGACCGATCTGGCCGTAGAGGTCGAGACTAAGTCCGGCAATCTTCAAGCCGATAAACGATCCGAGCACGCCGACGACCACCGACAGCAGGACCGGGATTGGGATAGTCCAGCTCTCGTAGAGTGCGACGAGGAACAGATAAGCGAATAAAACGGCAAGACCGAGGATCATTCCCGTCTGTCCGGAAGCGGCCTGTTCCTGATACGCGGTGCCCGTCCATTCGAAGCTGTAACCGAGCGGAAGCGTGTCGTTTGACACCTTCGTCATCGCCTCCAGCGCGGTACCGGACGAAACGCCCGGCGCGGGACCGCCGTTGACGGTGATTGCTCGATAGTTGTTGTAGCGCGTGATCACCTGCGGGCCGAGCTCTGTTTTCATTTCAGCGATCGACCGGAGCGGCACCATCTCGTTCCGATTGTTCCGGACATAGATCTGCCAAATATCGCGGATGTCGTTGCGGTTCGCGGCCTCGCCCTGGACGTTCACCTGCCACGTTCGACCGAGCATGTTGAAGTTGTTGACGTAAACGCCGCCGAGCGTTGCCTGCAACGCGGTGAAGACATCACTCATGTTGAGACCCAGGGCCTACGCCTTGGCGCGATCGATGTCGAGATAAAGAGACGGGTTCGACGCGGTGAAGGTAGAGAACACGCGTGCCAGTTCCGGATCCTTGTTGGCGGCCGCAAGCAGGCCGCCCGTGACGCTGTTCATGGCCGCAGGATCTTGTCCTTCCAGAGCTTCGAGCACGTATTCAAAGCCGCCGCCCGTCGAGAGACCGATCACGGGTGGAAGGTTGAATGCGACGACATTCGCCTCTCGGACCTTCTGTCCTTCCCGGAACACCTGCCTAATCACGCTTTGCGCCGCATCGGCCGCAGCATTGCGGTCCTCGAACGGCTTAAGGCGAACGACCATAAACGCATTGTTCGGCAAGGCGCCGCCATCGAGCAGAGAATACCCGACGATCGACATCGTATGGCTTACAGCCGGGATCTTCTTGACGATCTCTTCGACCTGTTTCGTCACCTCACCGGTGCGACCGACGGAGGCACCGTTCGGCAACTGGACCATCACGAAGAACGCGCCCTGATCCTCTTCCGGAAGGAACCCGGTAGGCGTGATCCGGGACAGGCCGAAGATGCCGACAGCAAATACTGCAACTGCGACAAGTGAAAAAGCCGAGACTCGGACAAGACGTCGGACCCCGCCCGCGTATTTGTCGCGACTCCAGTCGATCCCTCGCATGACTTTCGCGATGAAACCTTTACGCGGTCCGGAATGCCGCAGGAAGATCGCGCAAAGGGCTGGCGACAAGGTCAGGGCATTGATAGCTGATATAAGCATCGCGGCGCTGATCGTAACGGCGAATTGTCTGAACAAGGTGCCCGAAACCCCTGGTATGAAGGCGATGGGGACGAACACCGACAGCAGGACGAGCGTGATCGCGATGATCGGCGCTGTGATCTGGGACATCGCCTTGCGCGTCGCTTCCGTCGGCGACAAATCCGGCTCCTCCTCCATCACGCGTTCGACGTTCTCGACGACAACGATGGCATCATCGACCACGATGCCGATCGCAAGTACCATCGCAAGCAACGAAACCGTGTTGGCCGAATAGCCCATCGCTAAAAGGACAGCGAACGACCCGATCAGGCTGACAGGCACGGCAATGGTCGGCACGATGGTAGCCCGAAGACTGCCGAGAAAAAGGTAGACGACAATGACGACGAGAACGAATGCTTCGCCAAGCGTTCGGAGGACTTCGTGGATCGTGTCGGCTACGAACGTGGTGGTGTCGAACTGGACGAGGTATTTCAGGCCTAGGGGGAAGCGCGGCGAAAGTTTTTTCAACGTATCCTGAACGGCAGCGGCCGTCGTCACCGCATTGGCGCCGGGAGCGAGGTAGATGCCGATGCCAACGCCCGGGCGTCCGTCGATCCTGGACGCCGAGTCCAGGTTCTGGGCGCCGATCTCGACGCGGGCCACGTCGCCGACGGTGAGAATCGAGCCGTCCGGATTGGCCCGCAGCACGATCTTCGCGAACTGCTCGGGCGTCGATAGCCGCCCCTGGGTCTGCACGTTGAACTGAAACTGCTGATCGTCGCTGATCGGACGGGCACCGACGCGGCCAACGGCCGCCTGCGTGCTCTGGGCGCGAATGGCGTTCACGACATCCGAGGGAGCGAGATTGAGGCTGGTCAGACGCTGGGTATCGAACCAGATCCGCATCGAATAATTCATTTTCGCGAACAACGATGCCTGACCGACGCCTGGCGTGCGCGAAATCGCGTCAAGGACGTTGACCACGGCATAATTTGTGATGAAGACTGGGTCCTGCTCGCCGTTCTCGCTGTATAAGACGACGAATTGCAAGATGGCCGAAGACTTCTTCTGTACCGTCAGTCCCTGGAGCTGCACCTCCTGCGGCAACTGCGCCAGGGCGGCCTGAACCCGGTTGTTCACGTTGACGGTGTTGATGTCGGGGTTCGATCCGAGCGCAAAGCTGGCCGTGAGCGTGTAGGTGCCATCGTTGCCGCTGGTCGATTTCATATAGAGCATCTTATCGACGCCTACGACCTGCGCTTCGAGGGGCTGCGCCACGCTCGCTTCCACCACCGAAGCGGAAGCGCCGGGAAACGTTCCGCTGACGGTAACCTGCGGCGGAACGATATCAGGAAATTGCGCGACCGGAATCTGAGTAAGGGCCAACAGGCCCGCAATACAGGTCACGAACGCGATGACGATGGCCAACCTTGGTCGGCTGATGAAAACCGAAGAGATCATTTCGCGGCACCCGAGTTTTTCGGAGCGACGCCCCCCGGTGCGTTCGGATCCGACCGGTCCATGGTGGACTGCATTTGCGCGCTGACAGGCCCGGGAGCGACCGGCTGACCGGGCCTGGCGCGTTGCACGCCCTCCGCAACCACTTTGTCACCGACCTTCAGGCCATCGACCACGGAGGCAACCTCAGCGGTGGACTGACCGAGTTTGATACGCCGCTGCTCGATCTTGTTCTCCGCCCCCACGACAAACACGTAGTCGCCCTTCTGATCGCTCAACACGGCAGCGCGCGGGATCGCGGGAAGAGAAACGGGCGCCACGCCCTCGAGCAGAACGGTGACGAACTCGCCATCCGTCAGTTCGCGGTCGCCGAGCGTGGTCTTGGGATTGGGGATTGTACCGCGCACGGTCAAAGTATCGGTGTTCCGGGAGATCGTGTTGTCAGCAAAGTTCAGATGACCGGTCTGCCTGTAGGTTCGGCCATCAGGAAGCTTCAGCCGGATCACGACGGCGTTGTAGCCGCCCTTCCCCGCATATTGCGTCCGCAGTTCCAAGACCTGGCGGACCGAGATCGGGAAGGTTACGTACATCGGGTCCTGACTGACAATGGTGGTCAGTTCGCCCGATGTTGGGGTGACCACGTTTCCTTCGGTGACCGAGGTTCGTCCGATGCGGCCGTTGATGGGCGACCGGATATCCGTGTAGTCCACGTTGATCTGCGAGAGACTGACCTGTGCCTGAGCGGCCTGAACCTGAGCCTCGAGGCTCTTCTGGTTGGCGATCGCCGAGTCGAAGTTGGCCTGCGTACCGGCGGGTCCCTGCAGAAGTATACGCTGCCGCTCCGTGGTTGTCGTCGCATTCTGGAGCGTGGCCTGGAGTTGCGCGACCTGCGCCTTCTTGGCGTTCAGGTCCGCTTCGAAAGACGCTCGCTCAAGCGCGTAGAGCCGGTCGCCAGTGGCAACCTCGTTGCCTTCCTCGAACAAGCGCTTGTTGAGGAAGGCCGTCACGCGTGCCACGACGCTGACGCGATTGACCGCCTCGACGCGGCCGAGAAACTCGCTCGTCTCGATGATCGGTCGTTGGGCGACGTCGATGACGCCGACTGCAGGCGGAGCGCTTTGCGGAGCCTGCGCAACTGCAGGTCCGGAGACAGCCACAAGGAGGAACGCTCCAATCGGGATGGCCTTATTGGGAAACATCGTGTCTATCCTGGTGGGAATGAGAGAGCCGAAGTTGAACTGAATTTTCGAGATCAAATTCCCTCGGAGCGAGGTCCGACCGCCTGCGCTCTGATCACGCGCAGCAGTTTCCGCTCGATGATCTCGAGCGCGCCGTAGAATTCTTCAAGCGATGTATCGTCGAGCGCTTCGAAAAGCCTGCTCCTTGCCGGGTCAGGGCGCGCGCGAAGCCGCTGGATTCTCGCGCTTCCTTCCTGAGTAAGCGACAGGATCGCCATCCTGCTGTTCCATGGCGCGATTTCACGCGCGAGGTAACCCAATATCTCAAGTTGCTTGGCCTGTCCGACGACGAAACGGACGTCGCGCATGAGAGATTTGGCCGCCTGAAGTGTCGTCACGCCCTTGCCGCGATCCAGATCAACGACGGCGAGAATGAGGTTAATGTGGTCAACCGATACATCAAGGCTATCCGCCCAAAGCTCCTTCAGACGGCTCAACTGGTCGTTGATCGCGCCAATCTTGCGAAGGGTATCGCGCTCCGCACTGGACCGCGTCGACCATCCGCTCGGCAAAAGCTCCGCTCGATCACTTCCGTCAGTTTCCATCGCGCTTCGGGAGATTTGACTAGAACTAAACGGAACGGTATCGTAAATCATATAGGGATTGCAAGCCGCCTCGGCACAAATGTGCTCGCCCGGAGGTCCCGTAATGGAGTATATGACAGCAAGCCGGAAAAGAGAGCCGCACGCTTGGACGTCCCTTTCTCCGCATCCTAAAAATCGGTGATCGGGAAATTCCCTAGGTCCGGTTTCGATCGCATGTCCATCGAAGTGATTGCGCTCGCCGGCGAAACCTCTAGCCGCGTCCCTGCTGGAGGATTCTAGCATCTTTCGCGCCATGTTCCGGGCCAGCTGGCTGTCAACACCCGGCTTCGTACGCTGTTTATGAGAGTACTATACAATTACGGTTTCAAGAAAGGATCCTCCGGTAATGCCTGATTAAATTCTCTGCCTCTGACTGACGGCGCAATCGGTACTCGATGATTGGTCCGATCGGACGAGAAAGTCCGGATGCTCGGGCTTTAGGCCCGTTCCGAGCTTCGGGCCGATCGGAGAACGAACTGCGCAAGGCGGCTCGGATTGATGGGTCGAACGTTTTGCTGCCGAATGCCTTATTCCGCCAGGCCGGCTGCGATGGTTTTCGACGTCCCCCCGCTCTTGCACGTAGATCCGCGCGAGATCCGATACTTGCTGCTCGATTACTGCCGAAATCGACAATCGATGCATCATGCCCTCGTTGATACAGGAGCGCCCCTGTTGAAGGCTATCGCCTCGCTCTCCGGGAGGCGTTACGCTGGCAATGACCCGCCCCCCCCCCCGGGCGTATACAAGTCGTTCGCAGCTTCAGACCGTCAAAACAAGCTTGTCGTAACGGTTCGCTTGGCAAGTTCGGCCTCTATGGAAACGGCTTTCTCCGAGGTCGTGTTGCCCAGCTTGGCCACGCTCTGCTGTACGGCGAACATCAAGATCCAGCTGCTTGGCTGGTTCGCGGGAGCTTGGGCTGGTTCATCGACGTCCTCAACCGCCTAGCGCGACCCGAAATCCGGCTGGACCAGGAACGCATCTTGATAAACCACACCGTTCCGTATTACGCCTCGCATGCGTTCACGGGAAGCGACCGCAGTTCCAAAAAGGGTCATCCGCGAGATGAGCGAATGCGTCATCGGAGGCCAGCCCCATAATCGAATCCTCGGGTCTGCAACCCGGGCTTTCCTAAAATGGGGTTACCATGGGGCTCGCTCGACGAGATAGCAGTCCGAGCTGGAGCATCCAAACGTAAAATTTATTCGCGGTATTTGGGCAAGATGGACCTGTTCCGTTCCGCCGTGCAGATCGTCATGTCGGGGTGGAGAGGCAGCATGCCGGAACTTTAAACGCGGCAGCGCAGCTTGGAAGCTGTGCTGGAATCGCTTGCTTGCGATCTCGCCGACTTATGGTGCCAGCCTCTGTCCCGGGAGGCACAACGTCTCGCACTCGCGGAGAAAAGAGCTGCTTGTATTCCGGCAACGCAGCTTGCGCCTCCAAGAGGAGTGGTCGCCGAGAAACGAAGATCATCGATGCCAAGATTTGTTATGAAGTCCTCTGCTACGACCACCGAATTCGAATAGGGAATGATACCATCG
>JAPLPC010000290.1:0-1808 GCA_026400425.1 Hyphomicrobiales bacterium
ATCAGCGGCGCCGAGATCAGTCCGATGATGAATACCGCGCCGGCGCCGACGGTCAGAACGATCATCACCGACGACAGCGCGCGTGGAATGCGCCGCTTCTCCAGAAAGCCCGCGGCGGGCGACAGCATCGTGCCGACGATAAAGGCTGTCACCACAGGCAAGAAGAAGGCCTTGGCGAAATACAAGATCAACAGAACGGTGATCACCAGCAGCGACACCAGCGAGAAGGCGACGACTTCCGCACGTCGGATGATCGGGGGATGCTCGACACCGGCATCGGGAGCAGGCGTGGTCGCAGGATGGTCACTCGCAGCGCTGACTTTACTCATTTCGATACGGCGCGCCGCCTCCTTCGGCGAAGCTGCGATCGGCTGCGCCTTAACACTTGGCAACACATTGTTACTGAAACGGTTCCATCGCGGATTCGTGATGGCGGAAATCTTGACAAAACTCGAATGCCCCCACGCCATCCGGAACCGGAGCGCCCGGTGACGTGTTGGTTGGGTGAATTCGTACCTGCATCACGTCGAGGGTTTCATGGCACAGTATGTCGCGCGTCAAGCTATGCGTATCACGGGCGGGGCACTGCTGGCCGCCGCGTTGCTGATGGCGCCGGCTCTCGCAACTCAGTCATCGGCGCAGGTGATGAGCTACGCGCCGACGTCGCCGGACGGTTTCCTCGAAGACGACGTCATGCTGACGCCGCAGCAATTGCAAGATGCGGAGGCCTATCAGGTGCCCGAGCGTCTGCGGCGTGCAGAAGTCGCATATGTCAGCAACCAGGCGCCCGGCACGATCGTCATCGATACCGGTAACACCCAGCTCTATTATATTCTCGGCAACAACCGCGCGATCCGTTACGGCGTCGGCGTCGGCCGCGAAGGCTTTACGTGGTCGGGCACTCAGACGGTGACCCGCAAAGCCGAATGGCCGGATTGGCGTCCGCCAGCGGAGATGATCCGCCGCCAGCCCTATCTGCCGCGATTCATGGCGGGCGGTCCCGGCAACCCCATGGGCGCGCGCGCCATGTATCTCGGTTCCAGCATCTATCGCATCCACGGCACCAATGACCCCTCGACGATCGGCAAGTTCGTGTCGTCGGGCTGCATTCGTCTGACCAATGATGATGTGCAGGATCTGTTCAGCCGCGTGAATGTCGGCAGCAAGGTCGTCGTGTTGCCGAAGTCCGCAGCGTCACGCGAGATGGCGCGTAACGCGCCCGATATGGGCAGCACGCCCTCTGCCCGGCCACTGCGCAGCTTGGGCACCGAACGGCAGGCCATGAACTCTTCCACTGCGTCGCTGTACTAATTCTAGACTGTTGCTCGAAATGGAAGGGCCTGAACCCATGACCCGCAAGTCCGGATTACGGCTGTTCGGAGCCTTCGCCGTTGCTTTCAGCCTCATGAACGTCGCCAGCTCTGGCGCGTCTGCGCAGGATTTCTTCTCCGAGCTGTTCGGTAACATCGCGCGCGGTCGGATGCCGAACATCCAGATGCCGTTCGACGACGGGCCGCCGGTGCGCTCCGAGCGACCGCGGATGGCCAGCGGCGGAAGTGGGGGCGGCCAGGCCTATTGCGTACGGACCTGCGACGGTCGCTATTTCCCGATCAATACAAGCGACAATCAGAGCCGTGCCGAGACCTGCAACAGCTTCTGTCCGGCGAGCAAAACCGAAGTCGTCTACGGCAGCAGCATCGACTATGCCGCGACCGAAAGCGGCAAGAACTATTCCGAGTTGCCGAATGCTTTCAAATTCAGGAACGAGATCGTCGCCGGCTGCACCTGCAACGGCAAGGATCAGTTCG
>JAPLPC010000290.1:1876-6680 GCA_026400425.1 Hyphomicrobiales bacterium
CCTTGCGGAAGGGCGATATCGTTGCCGGCGCAGACGGTTTGAAGTCGGTGTCACGCACCGACAAACGCGGCGCATCGCTCAACATGACGCCATTATCGGCGTCGGCGATGGCCAAGCTGGAGCGGCTGCCGGTCGTGGCGCGGGAATAGTCCGAATTCAACGACCGCCCTTCGCAATGGCGCAACCCGAGCGTCGATCCGCGCCAGCAGTTGCGAGATGGAACCCGGATGCCGCGAGCGCGTTCTACATCAAGTCGCGTGATCATAAGGTCCGCGCGCCAATTTGGTCCGGCGCCGTCGCCGACCACCGGGGGACTATCGAATGAACATTCTGATCAGCGCGCTAATCACCTTTCTTGTGGTCATACTGGTCCTGTATCTGATCAACATGCTGCCGCTGGACGGCCGTGCCAAGCAGATCTGCCGGGTGATCGTAATCGTTCTAGGCGTGATTTCGCTGCTGAAATATATCGCGGTATTTTAATTAGCCGGGATGCGGTGATTTCCGGCTTAGATGCCGAGATTTCAGCGCAGCTGAGTAGTCTTAAAATAAAAAGCCCCGGTGGATGCCGGGGCTTTTGTCGTAACGTCGTGTCCTCAGCCTGCGGCCTTCGCTTCGCGCCGACGGGCCGTCAGGATGTGTTCGGTATAACCGTTCGGCTGCGTGCGACCTTCGAAAATCAGGTCGCAGGCGGCCTTGAACGCCACGCCGTCGAATGACGGTGCCATCGGCTTGTAGATGGCGTCGCCCTTGTTCTGCTCATCTACGACGACCGCCATGCGCTTCAGCGATTCCATCACCTGATCCTTGGTGATGACGCCCTGATGCAGCCAATTGGCGAGATGCTGCGCGGAGATGCGCAACGTAGCGCGGTCTTCCATCAGGCCGACGCCGTGGATATCCGGCACCTTGGAGCAGCCGACGCCCTGGTCGATCCAGCGCACGACGTAACCCAGAATGCCCTGGCAGTTGTTGTCGATCTCCTGCTTGACGTCATCCGGCGCCCAGTTCGACTGCGACACCGGAATGGTGAGGATGTCGTCGAGCTTGCCGCGGGCGCCGCCCTTAGCGAGGTCCTTCTGGCGGTTGACGACGTCGATCTGGTGATAGTGCAGCGCGTGCAGCGTCGCAGCCGTGGGCGAGGGCACCCAGGCCGTGGTGGCGCCGGCCTGCGGATGGCCGACCTTCTGCGTCAGCATGTCCGCCATCTTGTCGGGCGCAGCCCACATGCCCTTGCCGATCTGCGCATGGCCCGGCAGGCCGTCGAGCAGGCCGGTATCGACGTTCCACTCTTCATAGGCCTTGATCCACGGCGTCGCCTTCATGTCGTTCTTGCGGATCATCGGACCCGCTTCCATCGACGTGTGGATCTCGTCGCCGGTGCGGTCCAGGAAGCCGGTATTGATGAACATGATGCGCTTTGACGCATTCTGGATGCAGGCCTTGAGGTTCACCGTGGTGCGGCGTTCCTCGTCCATGATGCCGACCTTCAGTGTATTCTCCGGCAGCGACAGCATCTGTTCGACGCGGCCGAACACCTCGCAGGTGAAAGCCACTTCGTCCGGCCCGTGCATCTTCGGCTTGACGATATAGACCGAGCCGGTGCGGCTGTTGCGCAGCGGGCCGGTGCTCTTGATGTCGTGGATCGCGATCAGGCCGGACACGGCGGCATCCAGCAGGCCTTCCGGAATCTCCTCGCCGGCGCTGTCGAGCACCGCATCGGTGAACATGTGGTGGCCGACATTACGCATCAGCATCAGGCTGCGGCCGTGCAATGTCAGGTCCTTGCCCGACGGCGTCTTGTAGGTGCGATCGGCATTCAAGGCGCGGGTCAGCGTCTTGCCGCCCTTCTCGAAATCGGCCGACAGCGTGCCGTTCATCAGGCCGAGAGTGTTGCGATAGACCAGCACCTTATCTTCGGCATCGACGGTGGCGACGCTGTCTTCCATGTCGAGAATGGTAGACACCGCGGATTCCATCAGCATGTCGGAGACGCCGGCCGGATCGTCCTTGCCGATCGGATGGCTGCGGTCGATCTGCACTTCGACATGCAGGCCGTTATTGACGAGCAGGATGGCCGACGGGGCCGAGTGATCGCCGAGATAGCCGGCCAGCTGCGCTTCGTTCTTGAGCGCCGTCATGTTACCGCTCTTCAGCTTGGCCGAGAGCTGGCCGGACACGATGCTGTAGGCGGTGACGTCGGTGTGGCTGCCGGTGGCGAGCGGTGCGGCCTCGTCGAGAAACGCTTTCGCCTTTGCGATCACCTTGTCGCCGCGCGCCTTGTTGTAGCCCTTGCCGGCTTCGGCCGGATCGTGCGGGATCGCATCGGTTCCGTAGAACGCATCATACAGGCTGCCCCAGCGCGCATTAGCTGCGTTCAGCGCATAGCGGGCATTGGTCAGCGGCACCACCAATTGGGGCCCGCAGATGCTGCCGATTTCCTCATCGACATTGGCGGTTTCGACCGGCTTGGTCGCAGGCTCGGGCAGCAGATAGCCGATCTCCTTCAGGAACGCGGTATAGGCCTTGAGGTCGAATGCCTTGCCTTTATGCGCTCGGTGCCAGTCGTCGATCTTGGCCTGCAGCGTGTCGCGCACCTTCAGCAGTTCGCGGTTCTTCGGCGCCAGGTCCTTGATCAGACCGGCGACGCCGGCCCAGAATGCGTCCGGTTCGATGCCTGTTTTCGGAGCGGCTTCTTTGGCGATGAAGTCGTACAGGACCGGAGCGATCTGCAGACCGTGGGCGTCGATGCGTTTCATGGTGCGTTTCTCACGGAGAGCGGCAATTATGCTCTAATTTGGGAAGGTAGCAGGTGACGGCCGCCGATCGGGGCGACCTTGGAGGGTTTTAGCGCCAAACGACGCCTGCCGTGAAGCCCCCGCGCCGTCTCCGTCAATGCGACGGCAAACGCGCCGGCGCGGCATCGTGATCAGGCGACATCCGTTCCAGCACGATCTTGATCAGGATGGTGACCAGCGCCACGGCGGTCAGCACCGTGGCAGCGGCGAACGCGCCGGCGACGTTGTAATCCTGATACAAAAGTTCGATCTGCAGCGGCAGCGTCGTGGTCTGGCCGCGGACATTGCCCGACACCACCGAGACGGCGCCGAATTCGCCCATCACACGGGCATTGCACAGGATGGCGCCATACAGCACGGCCCAGCGCACATTGGGCAGCGTCACCTTGACGAAGGTCGCAAAGCCGGAGGCGCCGAGCGTCACCGCGGCTTCTTCCTCGTCGGTGCCCTGCACCTGCATCAAGGGGATCAACTCGCGCGCGACGAACGGCGCGGTGACGAACATCGAGGCCAGCACGATGGCCGGCAGCGCGAACATCACCTTGATGCCGAGCACCTCGATGATCGGGCCGAACAGCCCCTGCGATCCATAGACGAACAGGAAGGCGACGCCGGCCACGATCGGCGAGATCGAGTAGGGCAGTTCGATCAGGGCGATCAGCAACGTCCGCCCGGGAAATTCGAATTTCGTCACCGCCCAGGCTGCCGCGAGCCCGAACAGGATATTGATCGGCACGGCGATCAACGCGGTGATGACGGTGAGATAGATGGCGTGCTGGGTGCCGGGCTCCGATAGATTGCGAACGAACACGCCGATACCCTGCGAGAAGGCCGACGAAAATATCAGCGCCAGCGGCGCGACCAGCACCAGCAATGTCAGCACCAGCACGATACCGAGCACGACGCGGCGCGCCACCGGTCCGCCGCCGACCGGGGTCACCATCCATTCGCCGCGCGCGCGTTGATCGGACATCAGGCGTCCCCCCGGCCGAGATAGCGCAGGTTCCATGCCTGCACGGCATTGGTGATCAGCAGCATCGCAAACGCCATTGCCAGCATGACGGCGGCGATCGCGGCGGCGGCTTCGTAATTGTATTCCTCGAGACGGATGTAAGTCAGCAGCGCCACGATCTCGGTCTTCATCGGCTGGTTGCCGGCGATGAAGATCACCGCGCCGAATTCACCGAGGCTGCGCGCAAACGACAGCGAGCAGCCGGCGAGGAAGGCCGGGAAGATCGCCGGGAAGATCACCCGCCACAGGATCTGCAGATCGCCGGCGCCGAGCGAGCGTCCTGCTTCCTCGACGTCGGAGCCGAGATCCTCGATCACCGGCTGCACCGTGCGCACCACGAACGGGATCGACGTGAACGCCATGGCGATGGCGATGCCGAGCGGCGTATAGGCGACCTGGATGCCGAGCTTGTCGAGCGGAGCGCCGAGCCAGCCGTTTTTCGACAGCAGCGCGGTGAGCGCGAGACCGGCCACGGCGGTCGGCAGCGCGAAGGGCACATCGACCAGCGCATCGAGCAGCCGCTTGCCGGGAAACCGGTAGCGCGCCAGCACCCAGGCCAACAGCAGGCCGTAGACGGCGTTGAACGCGGTGGCGGCGAGCGCCATGGTCACCGTCACACGGATCGCCGACAGCGTCCGCGGCGACGACAGGATACCCCACAATTGCGCGGCGCCGACATCGGAGGCCTTCAGGATCAACGCGCATAGCGGCAGCAACACGATCGCCCCGAGATACAGGAGCGTGATGCCGAGCGAGAGTCCGAACCCTGGAATGACGCGACGTCGCAAGAACAAATCCGTGTGCGGGAGGAGAGAGGCTTCTCTTAGACGATTTGCGCGGAAAGGGAATGCGAAGACGGAGCAATAAAAGACCACAAACTCCACCCTCATGGTGAGGAGGCGCTTCTTCAGCGCCGTCTCGAACCATGGACTGGCTTGTCCGGTATGCGTCACCATCCTTCGAGACGCCGCGCAAAGGGCGTGGCTCCTCAGGA
>JAPLPC010000100.1 GCA_026400425.1 Hyphomicrobiales bacterium
ACAATGCCCGCGAAACCGAACCGCGCTGGCAGCGCGTGTGGGACGACAAGGCGATCTTCGCCACCAAGAACGACGACCCGCGGCCGAAATATTACGTGCTCGAGATGTTCCCGTATCCGTCGGGCCGCATCCATATGGGCCATGTCCGCAACTACACCATGGGCGACGTGCTGGCGCGGCTGAAGCGCGCCAAGGGTTTCAACGTGCTCCACCCGATGGGCTGGGACGCCTTCGGCCTGCCGGCGGAAAATGCCGCCATCGAACGCAAGGTCGCGCCGAAAGCCTGGACCTACGAGAACATCGCGTCGATGAAGAAGCAGCTGCAGACCATGGGTCTGTCGCTCGACTGGGCGCGTGAATTCGCAACCTGCGATCCCAGCTACTACAAGCATCAGCAAAAGATGTTCACCGACTTCCTGGCCGCCGGCCTAGTCGAGCGCAAGAAGTCGAAAGTGAACTGGGACCCGGTCGATCACACCGTGCTCGCCAATGAGCAGGTGATCGACGGCCGCGGCTGGCGCTCCGGCGCCGTCGTCGAGCAGCGCGAACTGACCCAGTGGTTCTTCAAGATCACCAATTATTCGCAGGACCTGCTCGACGCGCTGGAGAAGCTGGATCGCTGGCCCGACAAAGTGCGGCTGATGCAGCACAACTGGATCGGCCGCTCGGAAGGTCTGCGTTTCGAATTCGGCCTGAACGGCGCGCCTGCAGGCTTCGACACACTGCCGGTGTTCACGACGCGGCCGGACACGATGTATGGCCCGACCTTTGCGGCGATCTCGCCGGATCATCCGCTGGCTAAGAAGCTGGCCGAGAGCGATCCAAAGGTCGCGGCCTTCATCGAGGCGTGCCACAAGCTCGGCACCTCGCAGGCCGAGATCGACACGGCCGAAAAGCTCGGCTTCGACACCGGCATCAAGGCCACGCATCCTGCGGATAGCTCATGGGAGCTGCCACTCTACATCGCCAATTTCGTGCTGATGGACTACGGCACCGGCGCCATCATCGGCTGCCCTGCGCATGATCAGCGCGACCTCGATTTCGCGCGCAAGTATGATTTGCCGGTGCTCGACGTGTTCGTGCCCGTCGGCAGCGACGCGCGCGTCGGCGACACCGCATTCACGCCGGCCAAGACCGAGACGGTGCAATATATCCGCTGGGTCGGCGAGCCCGGCGTAATGACCTGCGAAGAGGCGATGAAGCAATCGCTGGCGATCTTCGAAAAGGACGGCTGGGGCAAGCGCGAAGTGAACTTCCGCCTGCGCGACTGGGGCATTTCGCGGCAGCGCTATTGGGGCTGTCCGATCCCGATCATCCATTGCGCAACATGCGATGTGGTGCCGGTGCCGGAGAAGGACCTGCCCGTGGTGCTGCCGGAGGACGTCACCTTCGACAAGCCGGGCAATGCGCTCGATCATCACCCGACCTGGAAACACGTCACCTGCCCGCAATGCGGCGGCAAGGCGCGGCGCGAAACCGACACCATGGACACGTTCGTGGACTCGTCCTGGTACTTCGCGCGCTTCACCGATCCGTGGAACGAGACATCGCCGACCACCCGCGCGGTGGCCGATCGCATGATGCCGGTCGATCAGTATATCGGCGGCGTCGAGCATGCGATTTTGCATCTGCTGTATTCACGCTTCTTCACCCGCGCCATGAAGGCGACCGGGCATGTCAGCCTGGACGAGCCGTTCGCCGGCATGTTCACCCAGGGCATGGTGGTGCACGAGACCTATAAGAAGCAGGACGGCACATTTGCGTCGCCGGCCGAGATCGATATCACCGGCGATGGCACGACACGTTCGGCAAAGCTGCTGAGCGATGGCTCGCCGGTCGAGATCGGCTCCATCGAGAAGATGTCGAAGTCGAAGCGCAACACCGTCGATCCCGACGACATCATCGGCACCTATGGTGCGGATACCGCGCGCTGGTTCATGCTGTCGGACTCGCCGCCGGATCGCGACGTGATCTGGAGCGAGGAAGGCGTCAAGGGCGCCTCGCGTTTCGTGCAGCGGCTGTGGCGCATGGTCAACGATGCCGCGGCCCACGGCAAATCCGCGCCCGCAGCCAAGCCGATCGCGTTCGGCGCCGATGCCCTCGCCGTCCGCAAGGCCGCCCATGGCGCGCTCGACAAGGTTTCGACCGGTGTCGAACGGCTGCAGTTCAATGTCTGCCTGGCTTACATCCGCGAATTCGCCAATGCCTTCGGCGAGGCGCTGGCAAAGCCGGGAACCCCGACGCCGGACATGTGCTGGGCGCTGAACGAGGCGGCGACCATCCTGGTGCAGCTGTTCGCCCCGATGATGCCGCATCTGGCGGAGGAATGCTGGACCGTGCTGGGCCAGAGCGGTCTGGTGTCCGAGGCCGCCTGGCCGAAGGTCGAGGCCGATCTGCTGGTCGAGGACCAGATCACCCTGCCGGTGCAGGTCAACGGCAAGAAGCGCGGAGAAGTCACAGTTCCGCGCGAAGCATCCAATTCGGAAATTGAGGCTGCCGCTCTGGCCCTCGATGCTGTAAAACAGGCGCTGGACGGCAAGCCGCCCAAGAAGATCATCGTCGTGCCGCAGAGGATCGTGAATGTTGTCGGCTAAGTTCCGCATTGCCGCCCGCCTGACGGCGATCGTCGCCCTGGGCGCCCTCACGGCCGGCTGCTTCCAGCCGATGTATGCGGCCAAGACCATCGACGGTTCGCCGGCGCTGCGCGACAAGCTCGCCACCGTCGAAGTGCCGCCGCTCGACTATCCGAACGCGTCGCCGCAGGCCCGCCTCGGCATCGAGATCCGCAACGCGCTGATGTTCAAGATGTACGGCGCCGCCACCGGCATGCCACCGCTCTACACGCTCAAAATTCGTGTCGTGCCGAGCCGCAGCTCGTTGATGGTCGATCCGAACACCGCGCTGCCGACCTCGGAGAATTACGGCATCGACGCCACTTACGGCCTGATCGAGATCGCCACCGGCAAGCAGGTGATGACGGGCTCGACTTTCTCGCGCGTCACCTACGACATCCCCGGCCAGCAGCAGCGCTTCGCCCGCACCCGCGCCGCGCGCGATGCGGAAAACCGCGCCGCCGCCGAGATCGCCGACAACATCAACACGCGTCTGGCGTCGTTCTTCTACAAGGGGTCGTAAGCGCGCCCTGCTGTAGGGTGGGCGTCGTCAATAAACGCCGTCATTGCGAGCGCAGCGAAGCAATCCAGAAAGCCACAAGCACAGACTGGATTGCTTCGTCGCCTGGCTCTTCGCAATGACGAGGAGAGGTCCACGATTCACTTCTGCGATCCTGAGTAGGACATCACCTTGGTCGCCCTCCGCGGAAAAGACATCGAGAGTTTTCTGAGCCGGCCGGATTCCACCCGGCCGATCATCTTGCTGTACGGCCCCGATGCCGGGCTGGTGCGCGAGCGCGCCGAGGCGCTGGTGAAATCCGCGGTCGATGACGTCAACGATCCGTTCTCGCTGGTGCGGATGGATGGCGATGATCTCGCCGCCGAGCCGTCGCGGCTGGTCGAGGAAGCCATGACGATCCCGATGTTCGGCGGACGGCGCGCCATTCGTGTGCGCGCGGGTTCGAAGAATTTCGCCAGCGGCGTCGATACGCTGAGCCAGATGGCGGTTCGCGATTGCCGCATCGTGATCGAGGCCGGCGAGTTGCGGCCGGAGTCGCCGCTGCGCAAAGTCTGCGAGAAGGCGAAGACCGCCGTCGCCATCGCCTGCTATCCGGACACCGAACGCGATCTCACGAAACTGATCAATGACGAATTGCAGCTCGCCAATCTGCGGATGGCCGGCGATGCGCGGGCGACATTGATGTCGCTACTCGGCGGCGATCGCCAGGCCTCGCGCAACGAGCTGCGCAAGCTGATGCTGTACTCCCACGGCACCGGCGAAGTGACGCTCGACGATGTGATGGCCAGCGTGGCGGATGCCTCCGAATTGAAGATCGACCCGATCGTGGACGGCGCCTTCGCCGGCAATCCGACGCTGGTCGAAACCGAATTCAACAAGGCGATGATCGCCGGCACCTATCCCGGCATGATCATGATGGCGGCGCAACGCCAGGCGGCTGCACTGCATAAAGCCAGCCTGCTGGTGGAAGCCGGCACGCCGGCATCGGCCGCCGCCGAGAGCGGATTTCCGCGGCTACACTTTTCACGCAAGGGTGCAGTGGAAGCGGCGCTGCGCAATTTCACCACGCGGCGATTGGCGGCGATCATCGATCAGCTCGCCGTGGCCGCCCTCGACGTGCGCAAACAAAACACCCTCGGCGCGGTGATCGCGCAAAGGGCGTTGATGTCGATTGCCGTGAATGCCAGGCGGCGGGGATAGCTCTTGCACACCTGTCCCTCATGGTGAGGAGCCCGCACTGGCGGGCGTCTCGAACCATGAGATGCAGCGCACCGAACTTGCTGTCATCCTTCGAGACGCGGCCAAGTGGCCGCTCCTCAGGATGAGGGATGGGGTTTACTTATCCAGCCGCTTCAGGATCTCGTCGAGCTGATCGAGATCGCGATATTTGATCACCACGGTGCCGCCGGGATCGCGGTGATCCACGCTGACCTTGAGGCCGAGCACATCGCTCACGCGCTTCTCGAGTGCGATCGTGTCGGCATCCTTCGCGACCTTCGGCGCCGAACCGGTGCGCGGCTTCTGCGGCGCGCGTTCCGGCACGCCTTCGTCATGGGCGAGCGCTTCGGTCTGGCGTACGTTGAGGCCTTCGGCGATGACGCGCTTGGCGGCGGCCGAGGGATCGGGCAGCGAGATCAGCGCACGGGCATGGCCGTTGCTCAATTGCCCCGACGCGATCAGCGCCTGCACGTCGTCCGGCAATTTGGTGAGGCGCATCATGTTGGCGACATGGCTGCGGCTCTTGCCGACGATCTTCGCGATCTCATCCTGGCTGTGCTTGTAGGTCTCGGCGAGCGCGTGATAGCCCTGCGCCTCTTCCATCGCATTGAGATCTTCGCGCTGCACGTTTTCGATGATGGCAATTTCCATCGCCGCGGCATCGCTGACATCCACCGGCACGATCGGCACTTCATGCAGACCGGCCAATTGCGACGCGCGCCAGCGGCGCTCGCCGGCGATGATCTCGAAGCGATCATGGGCGCCCTTCACCGCACGCACGACGATCGGCTGGATCACGCCATGCTGCTTGATCGACGACGCCAGCTCGGCGAGCTCCGCTTCCGCAAAGCTGCGGCGCGGGTTGCGCGGATTGGGCTTGATGAATTCGATCGGCACCTTGCGCTGTCCGCGCGCCGGCCGCTCGGTCTGCGCGGCTTCGCCACCGACATCACCGATCAGACTTGCCAGACCGCGGCCCAACCGCGAACGCGCTTCATCGGCCATTGCCAATCCCCTCGAACTCATAGGTTACTCCAAAACTCGAATCTCGAACTGCACCGCTAGCCTTTCAGCCGTCATTGCGAGCGAAGCGAAGCAATCCAGAAGTAACACGCGAAGGACTGGATTGCTTCGACGCTACGCTTCTCGCAATGACGACGGAAAGTGCAGCGCAAATCTCAATGCGCGGCGCGGATGTCGCGCTCGCGCTGGATCACTTCGGTGGCGAGGCGCAGATAGGCTTCGGAGCCGGCGCATTTCAAATCATAGACCAGCACCGGCTTGCCGTAGGACGGCGCTTCCGAGATGCGGACATTGCGCGGGATCATGGTGTCGTACACTTTTGACCCCATGAATTCGCGAACGTCGGCGACCACCTGGTTCGACAGGTTGTTGCGCGCATCGAACATGGTCATGACGATGCCATGGATGGTGAGGTTCGGATTCAGCGTCGAGCGCACCTGCTCCACCGTCTGCAGCAATTGCGACAGACCTTCGAGCGCGAAGAACTCACACTGCAGAGGCACCAGGATCGCATCCGACGCAGCCATCGCATTAACGGTGAGAAGATTGAGCGACGGCGGACAATCGATCAGCACGTAAGTGTAGTCCGAGCCAGGCGCGACATTGTTGTTCAACTCGCCAATGGCGTCGCGCAGACGAAACGCGCGGTCGCGCGCATTGCCGATTTCGAGTTCGAGGCCGGACAGATCCATGGTCGATGCGGCGATGTGCAGACGCGGCACCGCGGTGACCACGACGGCATCACGCAGCGGCGCATCGCCGGTCAGCACGTCATAGGTCGAACAGGCGCGATCGCGGCGATCGATGCCAAGGCCGGTGGAGGCGTTGCCCTGGGGATCGAGATCGACGATCAGCACGCGCTCGCCGATCGCCGCCAGCGCGGTGCCGAGATTGATCGCGGTGGTGGTCTTGCCGACGCCGCCCTTCTGATTGGCCAGCGCCAGGATGCGCGGATGGCCGACCGTTTGTCCGGGCGTATCCCCTTGATATTCCTGATCAATTACGGTCATTTGGTGCGAGCCATGCGTTCTGCTGCGGACGGTTCGCGCCGCGCGATCTGGTCAAGTTCGACGATCCAACCCTGCCCGCCGGTCAGGCTGGGATGCAGGCGTGGGTTGATACTCCAATATTTAGTAGCTTCGGTCAATTCTGCGTCTACATCTTGACCCTTGAGAAACAGCGCCCGTGTGCCGTCTTTCATATGGGGAGCCGCAAAACCGAGAATAAGGTCTAGCGATGCGACGGCCCGTGCGGTGATGCAATCGACACGCTGGGGGAAACTATCCACACTATCCCCGATGTCAGCGAGATGCACCGAACCCGGGGCTTGCGTTACCCGCAAGGCTTCGCGCAGGAACGCCGCCTTTTTGGCGTTGCGCTCGACCAGATGGACGTGGCCGCGGACATCGGCCATGGCACAGGCCAGCACCACGCCGGGGAAGCCCCCGCCGCTGCCGAAGTCGAGCCAGATCCGCGCATCAGGCGCCAGCTTCAACAGCTGCAGTGAATCCGAGATATGGCGAGTCCAGAGATTTGAAAGCGTGGCCGGCGAGATGAGGTTGGTCTTGGCCTGCCATTGCAGCAGCAGCGCTACGTAGCGATCGAGCCGGGCTTCTGTTTCATGTGAAACAGGCGTCAGGCGCAAGGCAGCGGCCTTGTCGCCGTCGAGCCGAGGGGCGGGAACGGATGGCTGAGAGCGTTGTGCCATAAGGTCGTCATCGTTCAATGGATGAGAGGAGGTCTGTTTCTTACTTCAACTCCAGAGCTGCGGCTATGCAAATGCACTCGAGCATGGCCGCAATCCTTGATCCCGGCATGGCCGGCTGCCGGGCCGGCCTCACCAGGCCGTTGATCGAACCGGCGAGAGGCGGTTGGAACGACTAGCCTGCTCCGTGGCAAGGTTTCGGAGAGATCTTTGCATGATCGAAATGCCACTGGGCAGGCTGTACCCACACATACGCGATCGCCGCGCCCTCGGCAGATGCCGATCATCGACTATTGAGCCGGATCAATGAAGCCGGCCGGCCGTGCCTCCACGATGGCGCAAACCTTGGAGGATGAAGATAATGAGTCTGCTCGCCCGAATATTCATGCTGTTGGCAGCGCCGATCACGGCGTTGTTCGTATCCCGCGATGCGCTCAATTTCGATATCATTCAGATGATCGTGGCTATGACTATGTTGACCGCTGTGGTGGCGGCCCTGCTGTTCTGGCCGCGGCGGAAATCTGACAAGACCGGAGCCTGATCTGTTTCACATGAAACAGATCAGGCGGCATTGACCGACACCGATTTGCGAGCTTGACGACGAAGATAAGCCGTCAGGATACCCAAAGCTGCCGGTGTTACGCCGTCGAGCCGGCCGGCCTGCCCCAGCGTCTGCGGAGATGCGGCTTTCAGCCTGGCGCGGGCCTCGTTGGAGAGGCCTGGGACGCGGTCGTAATCGACATCCGTGAGCAGCAGGCCCTCATCGCGACGGAAAGCCTCCACATCGGCCGTCTGCCGTTTCAGATAGACATCATATTTGGCGTCGATCTCGATATGGCCGCCAATCGCTGGGTCAATGGCCGATAGCTCTGGCCAGATCGCAGTGACCGTGGACCATTCGGTGTCCGGATAGGACAGCAGATCGAAGGCTAAGCGCCGCTGGCCGTCGTGATTGAGCGACAGGCCATATTTGGCCGCCCCGTTCGGCGTGATCGACAGCGCCTTTGTCAGAGCCCTGCCCGCCGCAAGCGCATCCATCTTGACCGTATGGCGAGCGATACGCGCGCTGCCGATGCAGCCGAGGGCGATTCCCTTGTCCGTCAGGCGCTGATCGGCATTGTCGGCACGCAGCGTCAGGCGATACTCGGCCCGCGAGGTGAACATCCGATACGGTTCGGAGATGCCGCGAGTCACCAGATCGTCGATCATGACGCCGAGATAGCCATCGGCGCGGTCGAATATCACCGGAGCGGAGCCGGACGCCGCCAGTGCGGCGTTCAAACCGGCGACCAGACCTTGGGCGGCAGCTTCCTCATAACCGGTCGTGCCGTTGATCTGCCCGGCCATGAACAGACCCGGCATCCGCTTGGCCTGCAGGGTGAGATCGAGTTCGCGGGGATCGACATGATCATATTCGATCGCATAGCCCGGCTTGATCATCTGCACCCGCTCAAGACCGGGGATCGAGGCCAAGATTGCAAGCTGGACCTCCTCCGGCAGCGATGTGGAGATGCCGTTGGGATAAACGGTGTCGTCGTCCAGGCCCTCCGGCTCCAGAAAGATCTGATGGCCATCGCGATCCCCAAAGCGGACGATCTTGTCCTCGATGGACGGGCAATAGCGCGGTCCGGAGCTCTTGATCTGGCCGGAATACATCGGCGAGCGATGTACATTGGCGCGGATCACCTCATGGGTGGCCGGCGTGGTACGGGTGATGCCGCACTGGATCTGAGGCGTGGTGATGCGATCGGTCATCACTGAGAACGGCTCCGGCGGATCGTCCGCCGATTGCATCTCCACCGCAGACCAATCGATGGTCTTGCCATCGAGGCGCGGCGGGGTGCCGGTCTTGAGGCGACCGAGTGTAAACCCGATGCGCTCGAACGCATTGGACAGGCCAAGCGCCGGCGCTTCGTCGATACGGCCGGCGGGCCAGTTCTTCTCGCCGAGATGGATCAACCCGCGCAGGAAAGTGCCCGTGGTGATGACCACCGCGCTAGCGGCAAGCACGCGGTCATCGGCCAGGCGGATGCCGGTGATCCGGCCATGCGCGGTTAGCAGATCGTCGGCCTCGCCTTCGGTGACGGTGAGATTTGGCGTGGCGGTGATCGCGGCCTGCATGGCGGCTGCGTAAAGCTTGCGATCGGCCTGGGTACGCGGACCTCGGACGGCCGGACCCTTTTTACGATTGAGCATGCGGAACTGGATGCCGCCGGCATCGGCGACGCGGCCCATCAGTCCGTCCAGCGCATCGACCTCGCGGACCAGGTGGCCCTTGCCCAAACCACCAATCGCGGGGTTACACGACATCGCGCCGATGGTGGAGAACTTGTGCGTGACCAGTGCGGTGCGGGCACCCATGCGCGCCGCCGCAGCCGCGGCCTCACAGCCGGCGTGGCCTCCACCGATAACGATGACGTCAAACTTGTCCTGCATGGCCGCAGCTTCTAGCGCGGCTGTGGACAAGATTGAAGGGAAAGATTCGTGGGCGTGTTTCACGTGAAACAGGGGCTGCTGCTGATGGTCCTGCGCAGCAAATTGAACCCTCTTCCAGACGAGCCGCATAGCGGTGTCTCGGAAATTGCCCGCGAACTGAGAGCCGACCAGATCATGAATCGAGACGCTATGCACCTCCTCACCATGGTGGACAGTGATATACGGTGCCTGCCAGATACTGTTTCACGTGAAACACCCCCATAGGATTAATTACTTTCCTATGCAGAAATCCCTAAAGATACTGTCCAGCACGTCTTCGACATCGACACGCCCCAGTAATCTCCCGAGCTGATACGCGGCCGCCCGCAAATCTTCGGCCACCAGCTCATCGCCATGCTGCGCAGACACCGCAGCATGCTGCAGGAGAAGCATTGTGCGCTGCAACAGATCCCGCTGGCGGTCGCGGGTGATGAACCCTGCCTCGCCCTGGCCGAAATACTGTCCGGTGAAATCAACCAGTGCCGCGATCAAGGCAGCCATGCCATCGCCGCGCTCCGCCGAAATTGACAACACGGCGTCGCTGATGGGGGCGCCGGACACATCCGTCTTGGTGCTGATGATCCAGACCGGCGCAGTGCTCTCGGCCAGCCAGCCTTCCGGCCGCGCCGCCCCCGCCGAATCCATCAGCCACAACACGAGATCAGCTTCGCCGGCACGCGCGCGGGCGCGGCGCACGCCCTCTTCTTCCACGGGATCGCTGGTGTCACGCAGACCGGCGGTGTCGATCACCGTCACCGGATAGCCGTCGAGATCGAGTTGCACTTCGATGACGTCGCGGGTGGTGCCCGCCTGCGGCGAGACAATCGCGACATCGCGGCGCGCGAGCTGATTCATCAATGTGGACTTGCCGACATTGGGCTGGCCGGCGATCGCAACCACCAAGCCATCGCGCAGCCTTTCGCTGCGACCTTGTGCGGACAGCACCTCTGCGATCTCGCGACCGAGCGTTGCGGCTTTCGCCAGCGCCAGCGCCATCAACTCGGCCGAGACATCGCCCTCGTCTGAAAAATCGATTCCGACTTCGACCAGCGCCAGGGCTTCGATGATTTGCTGGCGCCAGTTGCGCGCTCTGTCGCCGAGCAGACCCTTGAGCTGACGCAGCGCCTGTTTGCGCTGGCGGTCGGTATCGGCGTGGATGAGATCGTCGAGGCCCTCGGCTTCGGTGAGATCGAGCTTGCCGTTCTCGAAGGCGCGCCGGGTGAACTCGCCCGGCTCGGCCAGCCGCAAGCCGGACATGGCAGCGAGCGCCTCGAACAGTGATGCGAGCACCGCGCGACCGCCGTGAATGTGAAACTCCGCGGTGTCCTCGCCGGTGGCACTAGCCGGCGCTGGAAACCACAGCACGATGGCGTCGTCGATCGGGCCTAATTTTTCGTCGTCGAGCAGCACATGCGTCGCCATGCGCGGCGCCGGCAATTTCTTCGCGAGTAGTTCGAGTGCTGTGCCGGCCAACGGGCCCGACACGCGCACGATGGCGATCGCGGTCGGCGGCCGTCCCGAGGACAGAGCGTAGATGGTCTGATCGCGCGGATGCATGCGGCTATTTGAATGCGGAATAGACCCGGCGCAATGAGTTTCTCTGTAGTCCCCTCTCCCGCCGTTGCGGGGGAGGGTTAGGGTGGGGAAGCTCCAAACTCCGACGTCACGCGGGGTTGCCCCCACCCCGGCCCCCCCCCCCCCCGCAACGGCGGGAGAGGGAGCAGAAAGAAAAAAGGGCGCCGCTGGCTGGCAGCGACGCCCTTTCGTAGTCGTCTCGCTTCGACTTACGTATTCATCGAATCGAAGAATTCCGAATTGCTCTTGGTGTTGCGGAGCTTGTCGAGCAGGAAGTCGATGGCATCCATGGTGCCCATCGGATTGAGGATGCGGCGCAGCACATACATCTTCTTGAGCAGCAGCGGATCGGTGATGAGCTCTTCCTTGCGGGTGCCAGAGCGCGCGATGTCGATCGCCGGGAAGGTGCGCTTGTCGGACACCTTGCGATCGAGGATGAGCTCGGAGTTACCGGTACCCTTGAACTCTTCGAAGATCACTTCGTCCATGCGCGAGC
>JAPLPC010000135.1 GCA_026400425.1 Hyphomicrobiales bacterium
GATGTCGTTCATCTGCGGGCGCTGGATGTGCATGCCGCTGACCAGCACCGCCTCGGCCCACAGGAAATCGTTGGGCGTCGCACTGCGGATATTTTCGTCGATGAACCGGATTTCCCAATTCTCCGGCATATAGGCCGCGATCAGCAGCAATCCTTGCGGCGGCATGAAAGCCTGCACGCCGTCGGTCAGCGGATAGGAATATTCAAACGTGCCAAATGAAGGGGTGTATCGTGGAAAGACGCATAGAATGCGCCTGACTGTGGGCCTGCCCTCAGCTCTCATTTACTAACCTCTGCGGATGCATCAGCGGCCCCTGCGCTGAACCCTTGACAACGTCACCGGAATAAAACCGTTCCACTCCATTCGGATGCATCGGCCCACCAAATCACGCCGCACGAATGTGCGACAGCATTTCCTCAATATTGTGACGGTGGCCGAGTCAAAGGCGAGAGCCCAGCAATGGTCGCACGACGATGTGAATCTCATCCGGCACATGCAGCGATTGATGGCCGGGCATCACCGGCGTGATCGATCACTGCCCGGTGCAGCGACACGGCATCAAAAAACCGAACACTAAGCGCGCCACCATACGTTGTCCACATAAAGAACGAGACCTTAAATCGCAAAGGCCAGGCGCGCGGCGAAATCTGCGAGATGGTCCGCGCCGAGCGGACGACCGTCTTCGCGTGTCAGTCCCGCCTGCACCAGCCACGCATCGAATTCCGGTGCGCGTTTGAGGCCTAGCAGATCGCGCAGATACAAAGCGTCGTGAAACGATGTCGATTGATAGTTCAGCATGACATCGTCGGCGCCGGGCACGCCCATGATGAAATTGACGCCGGCGGTGCCCAAGAGCGTCAGCAGATTGTCCATGTCGTCCTGATCGGCTTCGGCGTGGTTGGTGTAGCAAACGTCGACGCCGAGCGGCAGGCCCACCAGCTTGCCGCAGAAATGATCCTCCAGTCCGGCGCGGATGATCTCCTTGCCGTCATACAGATATTCCGGACCGATGAAGCCGACCACGCTGTTGACCAGCAGCGGCGAGAATGCGCGCGCCACCGCATAGGCGCGGGCCTCGAGGGTTTGCTGATCGACGCCGTGATGCGCGTTGGCCGACAATGCCGAGCCCTGCCCGGTCTCGAAATACATCACATTGTCACCGACGGTGCCGCGCTTCAGCGACAGGCCGGCGTCATGTGCCTGCTTGAGCAGTGCAAGGTCGATGCCGAAACTTGTGTTGGCCATTTCGGTGCCCGCAATGGACTGGAACACCAGATCGACCGGCGCGCCCTGCGCGATGAGATCGATCGACGTGGTGACATGCGTCAGCACACAGCCTTGCGTGGGGATGCCGAGCTTGACGATCACGTCGTCCAGCATCCGCACCAGTTGGCCGAGCACCGCCGGATCGTCGCTGGCCGGATTGATGCCGATACAGGCGTCGCCCGCACCGAGCATCAGGCCGTCGAGCGTGGACGCCGCAATGCCGCGGAGATCGTCGAACGGATGGTTGGGCTGCAGCCGCACGCTCATATGGCCCCGCAGCCCGATGGTGTTGCGGAAACGGGTGACGACCTCGCACTTCTTCGCCGCCAGGATCAGATCCTGGTTGCGCATCAATTTGGAGACGGCGGCCGCCATTTCGGGCGTCACGCCGGTTGCAAGCGCTGTCAGGACGTCGGGCGTTGCTGCATCGGACAGCAGCCAGTCGCGAAAGCCACCAACGGTCAGTGATGCGATCGGTGCGAAGGCCGCAGCATCATGCGTATCGACGATGAGGCGCGTGACCTCATCGTGCTCATAGGGGATGACGGCTTCGGTGAGGAATTGCTTGAGCGGCAGATCGGCCAGCGCCATCCGTGCGGCGACCATCTGCTCGGCAGTGTCCGCCGCGATCCCCGCGAGCCGATCGCCCGAGCGCGGCGGCGTCGCCTTGGCGAGCAGATCGCGCAGGTCGGCGAAGGTGTAAGTCGTGCTGCCGATGCTGTGGCGATAGGTCATGGACGTATTGTTGGCCATGGCCGACGCACTGTCCAGAGACGTCGTTGCGAGGAGCTCTTGCGACGAAGCAATCCAGTCTTTGTTTTGGTGCTTCTGATTGCTGCGCTTCGCTCGCAATGACGACTGCGTGACGACGGCGCGTTACATCGTGGCGCCCAGCACCCATGGCGCGAATTCGGCGCTGCCGACATCGAAGCCTTCACTCTTGGTGCGCTGGCCGGACGCGGTCGCCAGCATCAGCTCAAAAATGCGCTGGCCGCATTGCTGCACGGTTTCGTCGCCATCGAGCACGGTGCCGCAATTGATGTCCATGTCGTCTTCCATCCGCTTGAACATCGGCGTGTTGGTGGCGAGCTTGATGGACGGCGCGGGTTTACAGCCGAACACGCTGCCGCGCCCGGTGGTGAAACACACCATATTCGCGCCGCCGGCCACCTGCCCCGTTGCGGCAACGGGGTCGTAACCGGGCGTGTCCATGAACACAAAACCCTTCTTGGTGATGGTCTCGGCGTAATTCAGCACATCGACGAGATTGGTCGAGCCGGCCTTGGCCATGGCGCCCAATGACTTTTCGAGAATCGTCGTCAGGCCGCCGGCCTTGTTGCCCGGCGAGGGATTGGCGTTCATTTCCGCACCTTCCCGCTCGCAATATTTTTCCCACCAGCGCATCAGCCCGACCAGTTTCTCGCCGACCTCGCGCGATACCGCGCGGCGCGTCAGCAGATGTTCGGCGCCGTAGGTTTCCGGCGTTTCCGACAGCACCACAGTGCCGCCGTGGCGCACCAGCAGATCACTGGCGGCACCGAGTGCAGGATTGGCCGAGATGCCGGAATAGCCATCGGAGCCGCCGCATTGAAGCGCGACGGTGAGTTCGCTGGCGGAGACTTCCTCGCGCGTCACCTTGTTCGAGTCGGCGAGTGCTTCCTTGACGAAGGCGATGCCCGCTTCCGTCGTCTTGCGGGTGCCGCCGATGTCCTGGATCTGCATCTCGCGCAGGCGGCCGGCGAGCTTCTGCTCGGCCATCAGGCCGCCGATCTGGTTGATCTCGCAGCCGAGGCCGAGCACGACGACATGCGAAAAATTGACGTGCCGCGCATAGCCGCCGAGGGTGCGCCGAAGCAGCGTCAGCGGCTCGTCCTGGGTCATGCCGCAGCCGGTCTTGTGGGTCAGCGCCACCACGCCATCGACATTGGGATAATCCGCCAGCGGATCGTGGCCCGAAAACGGATTGCGCTTGAACACGTCGGCGACGAGGCTCGCGACATGCGCGCTGCAATTCACCGAGGTGAGCAGGCCGATATAGTTGCGCGTGGCGACGCGGCCGTCGCTGCGCTTGATGCCCATGAAACTCGCCGGCAGATCGAAATTCGGCGTCGGCTTCACATCGACGCCGTAAGCATAGTCGCGATCGAATTCGCCCATGCCGCAATTCTGTGTATGCACGTGCTGGCCCGGCGCGATCGGCTGGGTGGCGAAGCCGATGATCTGGCCATAGCGGAAAATCGGCTCGTTCAAAGCGATGGGGCGGATCGCGACCTTGTGGCCGGCGGGAATGCGCTCGCTCGTCGTGACGCCCTGGCTGACCTCGACGCCCGGCAGCAGCATGGTGCGCGCGATCAGCACGGCGTCGTCGGGATGCAGGCGAATGACGGGAGACGGAGACATCGGGCTTCCTCGCGCTTTCCTCGAACCGGCTTGGAACGGGCGTGTTGTTTGGAACGAGTCTAGCTGACAGCGCCGGGCCGCGTCAGCCCTGCTGTGGCCCATCACGACACGGCAGACATGCGTCATCAGACATGAGTCATCGCCCCTGTTGTTTGCGGCGCGGGGGCGCCGTCGTGCCGTGCATTCCCGCCCCCAAAGAGGGCGTGCGGAACGCCGGGTGCCCGATGCACCCTTGGTGCCTGATGCCGATGCGGTACTCCGCAAGGGTATGCATCAGGACTTTCGGAATGATCGAGCAAGCTCGACGTTCCGCACGCGGTGTTCGGCTTGCTCTGGTCGCCGGGGTCGTCGAACCGGTTGACCCGTTCCGCCCAAGGCGATGGGCCGGGACAGAGCACTCCAAGGCCAGACGCCGCCGAGAGGGTCGTCCGTCGAGCGTGGCCGAGCGTCGGTCCTTCCGACGGTGAGACATCGCCGCGCCAGTGGCAGGTCTGGCAAGGCTTCGTCCCGCCCGCAGGCGAACGTCTTCAAGGCACCGCGCGACGCCCCAACTTTGGCATCCACCGCATCCAGCCCCGCGAACATGACGATCGCGCTCGCCCCTCTCACCGAGGCCGGACAACGGGGATAATAGTCCTTGGAGGAAATTTGTCAAGGCATAATCGGAGAATTTTCCCAGCAGCCTGTTTTGCGTGCCGCGTTATACCCTTGGGACACGTAGCCACATCTATCTTATCCCCGGAAATCGTGGATAGTTTACGATTCCAACTTGACAGGGTTCACAACAAACTCCGATAGAGTCGCGAACGCTCTCCGAGTCGCATTGCAGTCGATTTTAATGGGGTCTGCGCGTTGAGGGCCGTTGACGTCGCCAACGTCCCCGCCTATACGTGGATCATGAGCACACTCGTCCCAGCCTTGAAGACGGAATTGGCACAGCTTGAAAGCGAGCTGCGACAGGATCCGCGCTGGCGGAAAATTGAGAGAATTCGCGCGCTCCTGCAGGACTACGAAGATGCTCAACCGAGCAGTGGAATCGTGGATATGTTTGCGGATGTTGCGCCTGCGACGCCTGTTAAGCATCCGCATTTTAGTACATTCAATAATGGGGTGCGTGATTCATTTGTGAAGCACACGCAACGCCACCTTCCGAAAGTTGAGAAGGTAAAAATCGAAATCCGGACCCTCCTTAAAGAGAAGGGTGTTGCCCATCGCAAGGATATCTTGGAGCGCCTCAAGGAACGCGGGGTCATGGGATACGAAAAGGATCCCATGGCAAGCCTTGCCGCTTATCTATCGGGCTTTAAGGATGATTTTGTATTCGATGGAAACGGCAATTACTCGCTGAAGCCGAGTTGAACGAAATCGGGCCAAGGAGACGAAGTCCCCAAGGCCCGTGTTCTGGTGGGTAGCGCCCACTAACCTGCCCTCTGGCGGAGGGAAAATAGGAAGGAGAGTGGTGCTTAGTGCGGAAAGACCGCATATTATAGAGTAAGCGACAGGTCCGGCTCTTGGGTTCGCTCCCCTTGAGTTCGGGCCTGTTGTCGTTTCCAATATGCGATATCCAAATCCATTCGTCAACAGAGTTGCAAGGATTCAATGAGCGATTCCAGCATCTTATCGTTAACTGAGGCGATAAAGACTGAGCGTTTACAAGACTTTATCGCTCAAGAAGAAGCCCGCGGAGTCGCTCCTGCGGATGAGAACGAGTGGCAGGAGGCGTTGTACATTCTCGCTACGCAGCGGCAATCAACAGGTCGAACATCGCGTTGTCATTTGACGATAGTTCGAGCGAAAAGTGAATTCGCTTAGATAGAACTGCGTGAACTTCTGCGACCTACGGGTTAGCGCGTGGAGCGGCTTCCCTGCGAAACAGGATGTAAAGCGCCGGCAGCACCAGCAGGGTGAGGATGGTGGAGGAGATGATGCCGCCGATCACCACCGTGGCGAGCGGGCGTTGCACTTCGGCGCCGGGGCCGGTGGCGATGGCCATGGGCACGAAGCCGAGCGAGGCGACCAGCGCCGTCATCATCACCGGGCGCAGCCGTGTCAGCGCGCCTTCGCGCACGGCTTCGATGATGGTCATGCCGTCAGCGCGCAACCGCGCGATGAAGGTGACGATCACCAGGCCGTTCAGCACGGCGACGCCGGACAGCGCGATGAAGCCGATGCCGGCGCTGATCGACAGGGGAATGTCGCGCAGCAGCAATGCGGCGACGCCGCCCGTGAGCGCCAGCGGCACGCCGCTGAACACCAGCGCCGCATCCGCCGCCGAGCCGAGGCTGATGAACAGCAGCAGGACAATCAGCGCGAGGGCAACGGGCACCACGATGGTCAGGCGTTCGGTGGCCGACAGCAACTGCTCGAACTGGCCGCCCCAACCAAGCCAGTATCCCGACGGCAGCTTCACTTGCGCGGCGACCTGCGCCTGCGCATCGCTGACGAAGGAGCCGAGATCGCGGCCGCGCACATTGGCCGACACCACGACGCGGCGCTTGCCGTTTTCGCGGCTGATCTGGTTCGGCCCCGGCGCCACCGTGATGGACGCCACCGCCGACAGCGGCGTGTAGCGCATCTGCGCCAGCGCGGTGTTGCTGTTCAGCGCCACGCGGGTTGTCGTCGCCGACGTCGTCGGGCCCGGCGTGTCCACGGCCGGCAGCGGGATCGGCAGGTTCTGCAACGCCTCGACATCGGAGCGCATCTGTTCGGGCAGACGCACCACCAGATCGAAGCGCCGATCGCCCTCGAACACCAGACCGGCCTTCTTGCCGCCGACCGCGGTCTCGACGATGCTCTGCACGTCCTGCACGCTGAGACCGAGACGCGACAGCGCCGGACGATCGAGCTTGACGGTGAGGATCGGCAGACCGCTCACCTGCTCGGTCTTCACATCGGCCGCGCCGGGCACGCCGCGCAACACGGCTTCGACCTTGCCGGCGGTTTGCACCAGTGTGTCGAGATCATCGCCAAAGATCTTGATGCCGACATCGCTGCGCACGCCGGAGATCAATTCGTTGAAACGCATCTGGATCGGCTGGGTGAGTTCGTAGACATTGCCGGGCAGAAGCGCGCCCTGGCGCTCGATGGCGGCGACGAGGTCGGCCTTGCTGCGCTTGGGATCCGGCCACTGATCGCGCGGCTTCAGCATCACGATGGTGTCGGCGACGTTGGGCGGCATCGGATCGGTGGCGACTTCGGAGGTGCCGAGCTTGGAGAACACCTCCTTGACCTCGGGCAGTTCGAGCAGCGCCTTTTCGAGCCGCATCTGCATGTCGATGCCCTGGCTGAGGCTGGTGCCGGGAATCCGCATGGCATGCAGCGCGACGTCGCCTTCGTCCAGACTTGGAATGAATTCGCCGCCCATCCGCGACGCCGCCCAGCCGGTCAGGACCAGCAGCGCCACGGCGATCACAGCGACCACCGCGCGGAAACGGATCGCGAGCCCGAGCAGCGGCAGATAGACGTGGCGGCAACCGCGCATGAACGCGTTGTCCTTCTCCGTCACCTTGCCGGTCACCAGCAGCGCGACGGCCGCCGGCACGAACGTCATCGACAGGATCGATGCACCGGCCAGCGCCATCAGCACCGTGAGCGCCATCGGCGTGAACATCTTGCCCTCAACGCCGGTGAGCGTGAGCACGGGCAGATAGACGACGGCGATGATCAGCGTGCCGAGAAGGCTCGGCTTGATGACTTCTTGAAGCGTTCCTCGCGCGTGAGCAGACGCCCCTGCTTGTGCTGCTCATGGGCGAGCAACCGCAGGCAGTTCTCCACGATGATGACGGCGCCATCGATGATGATGCCGAAATCGATGGCACCGAGACTCATGAGATTGGCGCTGAACTTGCTCTCCACCATGCCGCTGATGGTGATCAGCATCGACAGCGGAATCACCAATGCGGTGGCGATGGCCGCTTTGAAATTGCCGAGAATGAGGAACAGGATGACGATGACCAGCAACGCGCCTTCGATCAAATTTTTCTCGACGGTCGCAACGGTGGCCTCGACCAGTTTGGTGCGATCATAAAGCACGCGGGCGACGATGCCGTCCGGCAGAGTCTGCGCGATCGCGTCGAGTTTGGCCGACACGCGCTGCGCCACCGTGCGGCTGTTCTCGCGTCGAGGGTGGCGGCGCCGGTGCGCAGATCCGTCCCGATCTGCACGTCGGCGACATCGCTGATGCGCACGGGCACGCCGTTGCGCGAGCCGATCACGACATTGCGGATGTCGTCGATGCCGGCCACCTGTCCGGGCGTGCGGACCAGATACTGCTCGCCGTTGCGCTCGATATAACCGGCGCCGACATTGGCATTGTTGGCGGCCAGCGCCGTCATCACATCGCGGAAGCTGAGGCGATAGGCCATCAGTCTGCTCGGATCGGGCAGCACGTGGAACTGCTTTTCATAGCCGCCGATGGTGTTGACCTCGACGACACCCGGCACG
>JAPLPC010000334.1:0-7538 GCA_026400425.1 Hyphomicrobiales bacterium
GACGTAGTTGCGGTTCCAGATCGGCTCGTACAGCTCGTTGGCGAAGCGCAGCGCGAGGATGTTCTGCAGTGACGTCCGTCCCCCTTGTTTCGATTGCGGTTCCCGTCCTCAACGAGGCGGATAACATCGATGCGCTCTATGATCGGTTGCGTGGTTTAGGCGTTCTTATGGAGGGGCGTTGCGATCTCGAGTTTATCTTCACTGATAATCACTCAAATGATGCCACCTGGGAAAAGCTCAACGAACTCTCAATTCGAGATCCCCGCATTCGGGCAATCAGATTTTCAAAGAACGTCGGTTTTCAGCGCTCGATTCTTGCGAATTATATCCACGCGCGTGGAGATGCCGTCATGCAAATCGATGCAGATTTGCAGGATCCTCCCGAATTACTTGCGGAGTTCTTCGAGCTCTGGAGGAAAGGGTACAAGGTCGTCTACGGGATTCGTCGTGGACGTAGAGAGAGCGCCTTTATCAATGCGTTTCGTCGCTTTGGTTACTGGTTCATCGATTTTGTAAGCGAGCATCCGATCCCGAGAAACGTCGGTGATTTCCGGTTGATCGACAGAGCTGTCGTAGATGCTCTGCTCAAATTCAAATCGGCCAGTCCTTATTTGCGGGGAATGATTGCAGGCATTGGTTTCAACCAGATTGGCGTGCCTTATGACCGCGACGCACGCGTTGCAGGTACGAGCAAGTTCGGCGTAGCGCGCCTTATCAAGCTCGGCTTGACAGCGATCTTCAATCATTCCGCGGTCCCGCTGCGGATCGCTTCAATGATTGGCGCTGCAATGCTGGTGATGAGCGCGGTAGGCGCGCTCTACTTCGTGGTTCTACGGCTGCTCAGTCCGGAATTGCCGCAGGGGCTTGCAAGTATCCACGTGCTCGTTCTTTTCGGCATTGGCCTTCAATCTTTTCTGCTCGGGATCATCGGCGAGTATCTTCTTAGGATTTATCTGATCTTGCGGTCGGAGCCTGTGGCCTTGGTCGAAGAAAGCATTAATTTCACGACCTCTGAGCTGAAGCTGTGAGGAGATTTTTCCGTGCGCGCATCGACCCTTCTGGGTCTCGTAGAAAACAGGGTAACAGGCAGATCGAGCACCGGGGCTCCCAAGCCCTGCGCGACAGTATGTTATTTAAGGGAGCGCGTTGGTGGGTTTATGGCTCTAAAATGGTGTTGCTTTCGATCGAAAGTCGCCTATTGAGCTTGCCAACGAGTTTGCATTTTTGCCTCGGTAACGCGGGCAGCGGTTGGAGAGAAGGCGCATGAAAGCGGTAATTCTCGCGGGGGGGTTGGGTACCCGCATGAGCGAAGAAACCGATACCAAGCCAAAGCCGATGGTGGAGGTCGGCGGCCGCCCGCTGTTGTGGCACATCATGAAGACCTACAGCCTGCATGGGGTGAAGGAGTTCATCATCTGCCTTGGCTACAAGGGATATGTGATCAAGGAATATTTCTTCAATTACTACCGACATACGTCGGATCTCGAGATTGATCTGAGCAACGGTAGCTCGAAGATTCTGAGCTCTCAGTCCGAAGACTGGAAGATCACTCTTGTTGACACAGGTGCCGAAACCATGACCGGCGGGCGTCTGAAGCGCGTTGCCTCGTATCTCGGTGACCAGACATTCTGCATGACCTATGGTGATGGCCTGTCTGACATCGATATCGGCAAGGAAATCGAGTTTCACAAAACGCAAGGTCGGCTGGCAACGGTGGCTGCTGTGCAGCCCCCGGGTCGCTTTGGCGTGCTTGACATCGTCGGCGGTAACAGCGTGAAAGAGTTTCGCGAAAAGCCGGCTGACGAAATCGGCTGGATCAATGGCGGCTATTTTGTTCTGGAGCCGAAGGTGATCGACTATATCGCCGGTGATGCGACGTCGTGGGAACAGGAGCCGCTTTTCAATCTCGCTCGAGATTCGCAGCTTTCAGCATTTGAGCACACCGGCTTCTGGAAGCCGTGCGATACCCTGCGTGACAAGCGAGAGCTCGAAACGCTTTGGCACGGCGGCAAGGCCCCGTGGAAAATGTGGTAATCTCAGTGAATACCGACGGGCTGCCGCGTACCACTTCAGTGGCGCGCTCGAAGGCGCGGACGCTGCAAACCATTATCGGCGTGGTGATTTCGATCTGTTGCATCGCGTTTATGGTCTGGCGGATCGATTTCCGGCAGGTCGGAATTGCTATCGCGAGTTTCCATTGGCCGTATCTGCTGGTCGGTCTGGCCGCTTTGCTGGTCGGCTACACCGCACGTATTCTTCGGTGGTCGCTGATGTTGCGTGCGACTGGTGCAGTTGCGCCATTTCGAGTATGCGCAGCGCCATTCCTTGGGTCGATCGCACTGAATAATGTGCTGCCCGCCCGGCTGGGTGATGTTGTGCGAGCATTGGTATTTCCGAGTGCCCTTGGAATTACCAAGACGGTGTCTACTGGAAGCCTGGTACTGGAGCGATTGACCGATCTTGCGTCTGTGCTCTGCTTTCTCATGATCGCCATTATCTGGCATCCCGAAGTCGCCATACCCGATACGATGAAATGGTCGGCTGCGGCCCTTGTTGTATTCACATTGGCCGGGCTCGTTGTCGTCGTTCTATTGAGCGGACCGCTGTCCCGCATGTGCATGCGCCTCTCGGAGAGCAGCTTTGGTCGTTCCTCCGCTCTTCTCAACAAAGTTCTGGGCGCATCAGGTCTGTTGCTCGTTAGCTTCGGGGCAATGTCGCGGCTTCGCGTCTTCGCACCGGTTCTGCTTCTGTCGGCCATTGTTTGGGCAGGGGAGGCCGGCCTGTTTTGGTCGTTCCTCGCTGGCTTCGATATCACTTTCAGCCTGGCTTCGGCCGCTCTGGTGATGGGTATCGCAACTCTGGCGACGCTGGTTCCCTCATCCCCGGGATATGTCGGCCCGTTCCATCTTGCTGCCTACGCAGCAACGACGATCTTGGGTAGCTCCGCAGACGTTGCCGCGAGTTTTGCGGTGCTTGCACATGCTGGGATTTGGCTGCCAACAACTCTTGCGGGCGCTGTTGCAATTCTAGCCAATCCGCGCCTTTTTAGCGGCGTCGATCGCGCCGGCACAGCTGGTGACAAAGCCGAGCAAGCTTGATAGTTAGCGGTTTCGTCAGCATGACGCGCTAAACGAGAACGTTCGCAATCTCATATATACAGGACCGTCCCATGGGCTCGATGTCTTACGATGCCGTCATCGTCGGAGCTGGATTCACCGGCCTGACATCTGCCTATGTCCTCGCCAAAAAGGGCTACAAGGTCGTCGTTGTCGATGCCGATTCAACATCGGGTGGATTGGCCGGCACATTTTTGTTCAATGATGGCGTTCGGCTTGAGAAGTTCTACCATCACTGGTTCAACAATGACGTCTTTGTTCCGGAGCTGGTTAAAGAGCTGGGCCTTGAGGGCGACGTGGTCACGTTGCCCACGAATACCGGAATGTATTTCAACGGACGACACTGGAAGTTGTCGACGCCGCTAGATCTCCTGCGGTTCACCGCCTTGCCATTGGTTGATCGTATCCGTCTCGGCTTGCTGGTGCTTCAGGTGCGGCGAATCAAGGACTGGCGAACCATCGAGCATTTGAGCATTCGCGAGTGGCTTGAGTCGCTCGCGGGTAAGCGCGTATACGATGTCGTCTGGCGTCCGCTCATCGAATCCAAGTTCTCGGTCTATGCTGATGCGGTCAATGCGGTGTGGATGTGGAAGAAGCTCGTTCTGCGCGGCAGCACGCGAAACGACAAGGGCGGGGAAGAACTCGCTTATTTCAAGGGAGGCTTTGGCCGCCTGGCGGATGCGCTCGTCGATGCAATCTCCGCCCACGGAGGCGAGGTACGGCTTGGAACCCGGGTCACTGGCGTTGCTACGGCCGGCACGAAGATTACGAGCATCACAACGAGCGATGGGGACATCTCGGGAAAGCAATTCCTCTTTACGCCGGCATTTCCGATCATCGCCGACATTCTGGAAGGGAGTGCGGATGCCGCTTGGCTCACTAGCCTGAGGCGAATTCAGTATCTGGCAAACATGTGCCTGGTGCTGCGGCTCAAGCATAGCCTTTCGAGCACCTACTGGCTCAACGTCAACGATCCCGGATTTCCTTTTGTCGGTGTCATCGAGCACACGAATTTCGATGCCCCCGAGCACTACAAGGGCACGCATATCGCATTCCTCTCGCGATATTTGGCCAAGGAAGATCCTGTCTGGGCCTATAGCGACGAAGAATATGTCGAATTCGCGCTGGCTCATCTCAAGCGCATGTTTCCCGAAATGGATCGGTCGTGGGTCATTGAGTATAAGGTCTGGCGTGCGGACTACGCACAGCCGATTACCGAGCGTAACTACTCACAATATGTTCCAGGGCGGGAAACCCCGTTTGAAAACGCACGGATTTCGACTATGGCTCAGATCTATCCCGAAGATCGTGGAACCAACTACGCGATCAGGGAAGGGCGTGGCGTTGCCGACGACATTCAAGCCAGACTAGCGAGTACGTAAATGCCCGGGGGGACGGGGGCGTCCATCTTCTGGACGACGGTGCTGGCAGTTCCGGCGACACTGGCGACGATGACAATCGTCGGTCGCCTGTGGTCGAAGACTTATCCGGTTGGCACCCAGGCTGATGCACGCTTCTACCTCTCGCCGGCGCTTGGTCTTGCGACTATTGTGCTCGTTGCGGGCGGGCTTGGACGTTACATCCCTCTGGGTGACACGATCCTCACGCCATTTATCGTGCTTGTTCTTTTTCTCAGCGCGTTGAGGGTCGAATATGTCCGCTCCGGGCTGTTGCGGCATCTCTTCTTCGTTGCCTGCTTCGGCCTTGTCTGCGGAACCTGCGTGCTTGTTCCGCTATATCTGTACGGCGCAATCAACACACACAACGATACGTTTACATATCTCGCGCATAGCGATTGGCTTCAACACCACGCATTTGGTCAACAAATTTCCGAAGCAGATGCGACGCCTGCTTCGACGCAAATCCGACTATATCAGATGAATGGCCTGAGAATGGGAGCATCTTATTTGCTCGCATTCTTTCAGGCGCTTCTCAATTTTCGTTGGGCCTATGATGCCTATCCGGCGGTTATCATCTCGGCGATATCGGCCTGTTGTCTTGCTATTGGTTTCCCGATTGCAGCTTTGCTTGCAAAGTTGCCGTTAATGCTGCGACTGGCCCTCCTTGCGATACCGAGCTTCAGTCTTGGTGGATTGGTGTTTGGGGGCAATTTTGGCTTTCTACCGCAGACGGTGGGGCTCACAGCGTCTGCAGCTGCGCTCTTTACGCTTGGCGCGGTCGTCAACGCGATTGGCTCGCGGCAGTTAGCGAATGATTCGACAGTGATTACGTCACTGCCGATTGCTGCCGCAGTCTCCGCCGTGATCTGTGCGTATTCTGAAGTGACGCCGTTTTTGGCGGTCGCATTTCTCTTAAGTGGCGTTTGGATTGCTGTCGTCACGCGAGAGTGGCGCAAAGTTCTTGTTTTTGGTTGTTCCGTTGCGTTGCTAGTCGCGATCATGACCAATCTTGAACTTCTACGAGCTTACCACAGCCTTAGAGCTCAAGCCGGTGCGGTTGTCGGCGGTGCGGTACCATGGTCACTGGCTGGTTTCCTCGGTCATGCCGTTGGCGTGCGAGCCGGGGTATGGGATAGCGACCTTTTCTCTCCGATGGCTTCCATCTGGAGCGCGCTCTTCTTGCTTCTGATCTTGTTCGGCTTCCGCCGGGCGAGTTGGGCTGATGTGAAGGCGCCTATGGCACTTATGCTGCCGGCGTTGCTCATGTTAGGAGTGCTGTTCAGTGCATTATTGTACTTTCGCTACTTCATCATTTCGCCATTTCCTACGGGGATCGGTCAGAGTTGGAGTCAGTTCAAGCTGAGTGAATGGGCGCACCCATTCTGTTCAATGGTGGTACTGGCCGTTGCCGCGTCTTGTCGGGGGCGGTTCTCGCGATCATATACGGGGCTTATGGGCGTCCTGATTATCGTCGCGTGCATTGGGGCGGGCGGTATTGGCCTGCTACGCATGCGTGGCATTGTCGATTACTACTCTGGTACAAAAGACCTACGCGGCTTCTACCACGAATTCCGATCGGCTGTATTCGAAACATGCCCCTTGAACAGTCCAATTTATCTGTCGCTGGGCTATCAAGATCATAAGTTTCGGCAAATGGCAGCTGTGTTCCTTGCCGACCGTCTGGTGCGGTCTAACTGGGAGCATGATGACTACATCAGGAATAGCTTGCCTGGCTCGGACGTTCATCGATCGCCGGAGGAGGGCGATTGTTTGGTCCGTCAAAGCAATACGAGTGAGGCTGTCAGTTCTTCAGTGACCATAGGACGGTTTCAAATTGAGCGTTTCACCCGAACCGACCGGTTTGAAATTCTGTCGGTCTTGGGGGGGCATGGCTATGAAGCCGAATGGAAAAATTGGTGGCAATGGGTTGAGCGAAGCATCGCTTTCACATTTAGCCCGGCAGATATTCGCAGCAGCAGAGCTGAGCTCCATTTTGAGTATGCCGTGCGTTCGGATGCATCGCTGAAGGTAAATGTAGTTGATGATGCAGGCATATTGCCGCCTGTTGATTTTGAGTTGACCGACCAGAAAGGGGTTTTCTCTCACAGTTTTCCCATCGGTCCTAAGGCGACTCTAAGGATTAGCATTACCACGGCAGGCGACGCGCCGCGCTTAAGCAAGAGCGACGAACGTCGAGCGAGTTTCCGGATTGGTAATCTAACTGTAAAGCCTGTGCGCGACTAGATGGCTTCTTTTACAAATATCGTTCTGCCTTGGGTATTGGCCAGCGGGCTGATGCTATTCAAGTTAAAGGCGGCACTTGATGTCGCCAAATGGTTGAAATGCAGGCTGCAACTCGATTTCATCGCAGTGTTTGTTGTGGGATGGATAACCGTTCTGATCCTGCAAACGGCTATCATTTTGCTATTGTCTCTGCCCGGTTTTCTCAGCCGACCGGCACTTATCGCTTCCCTCGGAATTTCATTTCTCTTAATTCATCTTCAAGCACGGTCCTTGCCGCGTCTGGACTTTAGCGCAGCCGCCCGTGGCATTTACCGGGCACCTGCCGCGGTATTTGCGCTGATCGTTGCGGTGCTCTGGCTCCGCTCGGCCCTCATCTTTGATAGCACATGGGACGGGCAGGTTTACGGTCTGCCGAGATTGATCCTTTGGATGCAGGCCAAGACCGTCTTCCTGCATTTGGATCTCCCGCAGATCAACATTGTCGCAAATGAATGGAATGCCGAGCTGGGCATGTTGGCCTATGCACTTTGGTCCGGATCTTATGTTGGCTTCAATTTTGCTAACCTGGAGTTCTTCATCGTTCTTGTTGTTGGAATCTTCTGGGTTGCGTCTCTGCTTGGTATGCCGCGCTTTTGGTCGCAATGTGTGGCGGTTGCGTTCTCGTGTGCGCCGGCATTAATTGGGCTGGTGGTCGTCGCGAAAGGGGACTTACTGGCCTGTGTGGCAATCTGCTTGGCATTTGGCTGGTTGCTTCCGATTCGAAGGCTGGAAAGCCCTC
>JAPLPC010000334.1:7559-14518 GCA_026400425.1 Hyphomicrobiales bacterium
ACACGCCTCGCTGATCGCCCCCGAGATTACTAGGGGGCGAGAGGTTTCAGCTAGCTTCGTAGCTGCCGTCCTAGTGGTGATGGGCGCTATCACACTGCGGCTGTGCAGACGTGCCGAGGAGGGGAAGTGGAGTGTGTTGGCGTTGGCATTGGCTGTCGTCGGAGGCGCGATTTTGACGTCCCGATTCTGGGCGAACTGGGTGTCGTATGCAACGCCGTTGAAACGAGTGGACGGTGAGCAAGCCGCATTTGCCGCAGCTAATCTCAATCTCAATCTGAGTGTTGCGTTACATCAGTTGTTTCCGTTGCCCAGTCTTGCGGGTAATGGTGACTACTATGCACTGAGCGCGAGTCTTGGCGCGACGGTCTGGTGGCTGATCATTGCGGTCCTCGCGAGTTGTGCTCTGAGAGCGATTCCGTCGCGAAAGCCTTCTTCAACCGGCATGAAGTGCGCTGATGCCTCGCCTCCGGGAACGTTCTGGCTTTCGGCGGTTGCTGCCGGTCTCATCGCCGCTACGCTGTTGACGATGGCAATGGTACCTTCCTATCCTTGGACATTCCGCTACTTCCTTCCGGGCGTGTTGATTGTCATTCTCATAGTATTCTCGCTTCTTCCAAAGAATTCTTTGAATGGTCCGGTGGCTATCTCTTCTGCCGCGTTGATTGTCGTGACGTGCATCAACCTTGCCGCAGTCTTCAGGCCGGGAGAGTTGGTTCCGGGGGGCGCCTTTTCTCCGTCGAGAATATTCTTGGCTGATACTTTATTGAAGCGTATCTCGTTGAATTATCCTTTCTTGATCGAAAAGGCGGCAGTGGACGAGCTGCACCTGGACGATGCTGCGCCGAAGAGAATTATCGTATTCCAAAGAGTTGATGCTGCTCTGGCGTCGCTTTTTGGCAGTCGTGCGCAGAACTCAATCGAGATGACCGCGAGCCTCGAACAGCTGCTGCGTGAGGCGGCGCAGAGGCGCTGGGACGTTGTAGCTATCTCTCACAAGAGGAGGCCGCCTAGCTCCATCCTGGATGATATCGCAACGTTGGGCTACGATATCGTTGTGAATAATGAATACTTCATGCTTGCCGTTCCTGTCGGCCGCGTGAAGCGCGAGGCGATTTTAAGTCTCAGCGCTGTGGATTGGAGGGCATTCGGCGAGGCGCCGCATGTCGGCTATCCAAATGGCGGCAATCAACCGGAAGTCGAGAGCGACGTAGATGCCGATGTCGGAGTGGTGTCGCAGTCGTTTAGGGTCTGCGGATTGCTGAAAGTGGTTGCGCGTGTCGAGGGTGAGGTCGCATCGAGTGGTGCGGATGCGGCCCATATTTCACTTCATGGCGAAACGAAACTGTTGTCGTTTAAGCCGGGGCGTTACACGAGTCGACGGTTGTCGTTTGGGCTTGGAGGATGGTCTGTGGGGCGTGGCCGGTTGCGCCTTGTTGATCTTCAACTCACTCAGCTCGCGCTGGATCCGTGGCAAACCGGCGATTTGAAATGAGGGGCATCGATAGAGCATGCTAGCGATCGTTGCTGGTATTGTTGTTTGTATGGCTTGTGCGATGATTGGTCGGACGTGTCTTCGTTGGGCCAAGGTCTCTGGCTCGTCGCTGTGGGGCGGAGCGTTTGTCATTGGTTATGGAATTTGTAGCGTCATCCTGCTGTTGTCGTTGAAATATCTCGGCCGCTTCTGGCCAGGGCAGCTTGTTATAGTGTTGGTACTGGCCGTCTGTCTCTACGACGTAGTCGCAAACGCGCGATCAATCGTGTGGCATCAGTCACTTCACGCTATGAAGCGTCGTGTCATCGCGCACGGCGCGGCGACGATTGTGCTGTGGTCCATTGCGTTCATAGTGATCGCAACCTGGATCGTGAGCGTCGCCCTCGTTTATCTGCCGGTAGCAGAGTTCGCGGGACCACCGGTTTATGGTTTTCCGGATGTGTTCGACCTGCCGAAGCAATTGTTGGCGCAGCAGGCGGCGTATCACGCGAAGGGCTGGCCCGTTGCAAATCCGTTCTATGGTGGGGAGCCATTCACATACAATCTGCTATTCTATTTGCCTGCTGCTATGGCTGCGCGTATTGCCGGATCGGAGTTGGCGAATTTCGGGACCTATGTTGTGGTTGCGCTTGCAGTCGCGGTGGCTCTTGTTCTAACCTTGATAGAAGGTGGGCGCCGAATCTGCCGATCTGATCATGTCCCCTTGATAGTAGCCGCTCTTGCGACCTGGGTTGGAGGGCTGACGCCACTCTTTGTAGCATCGATACCTCCCATCGGATTCTCGCTGTTTCGGGAAGGTCTGATCCGCGACGGCATCTGGATCGATGATACTTTCATCGCGGCGATTTTCGTACCGCAACATGTTCTGGCGACACTCCTGGCCTTAACGGCCGCATTTGCCCTGGCGACTGTGCAAGATCTGCGCACAGGCTGGCGTAAAATCCTGATGGCAAGTAGCGCCACAGTGGCGGGCGCCCTCACAAGTCTGATTCTACTCCCTCATATTCTCCTGACCTACCTCCTCAATATTGCATTGCTCGCTTTGCTGTGCGTCAGGCGGGATCGGAGACAGGGAAAATGGCCCGTTTTTTCAGTTCGATCGATCGTCGCGGCTTGTTTGCCTATGGCGATTTTGCTGCCATTCGTGTTGGAGGCTCGTGAGTGGTCTTCTGACGTCAAACAGCTATTCGCGCTGCCGAAGCAGATCGGCCAATGGGGATATGTCATTGCGGCATTTGGCGTGCTGGGGCCGCTGTCGATGTTTGCCATGAGATGGCTCAAGACATGGGGCTTGCCGGGGTCGCCGCAGCACTACCTGACGAGCGTTATCGCTTTCGTGCTCGTTGGTATCGTCGGATTGCTATTTACGGACTATCCCGACTCTGGGATCAAATCCGGGTTGTGGCTGCGGATCGCGCTCGTTCTGACCGCGTTGGCAGGGCTGGAGTATCTCGTTTCGCACGTGCTGGCTGAAAAGCTGCGCGGGTTGGTAGGGGTGATGTGCGCGGTCGCTTTCATCTTTTTGGCAACCATCAATTTCTCGACAGTTTCGTTTTATGTCCGCTCTGCGTCTCGTCCACTGGACGAAAATGTGCGTGGAGTTGTCGCCGCGGCCCGAGCGCTTCCTGTGAACGCGCGTGTAGCGTTGCTACCTCCTGATCAGGTGGGTGCGGCGATGATAGGTCGTTTAATCGATTTCAATGTTTTTGCATTGCGCAGTGACGGCTATTTACCCCCCAGTTCCCGGGCGAGTGCTAAGAAAATATGGGATGATCTGGAGAAGGGTGACGCAGCGGCCTGGCGTCGGCTTGATTCCCGATATGATTACGTCATCGTTTCTCGTCGTTCGCCGCTCGATAAAGGCATATCCGATGTCGCAACGGTTGTTTTCGAGAATGGCAGCTATCGAATTTTCAGTACCGCAAGCATCAAAAAATCATAGGCGATTGCAACGACGTTCGCAGCATGAGATGATTTCTAGTAAGGATAGGCGCAGTCTACCGGTTTTTCAGGTATTTGGCTAATCAATGCTTGATCAGAGACGCTGTCTGCACAAATCATGATTGCCCCGGACCATCTAGTGAAGATCGCCGCCTGGGCGCGCGATCTCAGCGAGCGGGAGATCGTAGTCGCGCGCGCGGGTATCGTGGAGAAATCGTTCAAGGCCAACGAGTTCATCGCCATGCGCGGCGACGTGTTCGACTACTGGACCGGCGTGGTGTCTGGGCTCGTCAAGATCAGCACGATCTCGCGCAGCGGCAAGGAGGTCAGCATCACCGGCCTGACCGCGGGCGCCTGGTTCGGCGAGGGCAGCGTGCTGAAGAACGAACCACGCCGCTACGACATCGTGGCGATGCGCGACAGTCGCGTCGCGATGATGGAGCGGTCGGCCTTCTTGTGGTTGTTCGAGAACAGCGTCGGCTTCAACCGCTTTCTGGTGTCGCTGCTGAACGAGCGCCTCGGCCAGTTCATCGCGCTCACCGAATATGGTCGCATGCTGGATGCCACCGGGCGGCTGGCGCGCTGCATCGCCTCGCTGTTCAATCCGATCCTGTATCGCGACGCCAACAAGCATCTCGAAATCACCCAGGAAGAAATCGGCGCCATCTCCGGCATCTCCCGGCAGAAGGCCAATCAGTGCCTGCAGACTCTGGAGAGGGAGGGGTTGCTGCGGTTGGAATATGGTGGCGTGACGGTGATCGATCTGGAGCGGTTGAGTACGTATGGGGAGTAGGGCCAAACACACCGTCATTCCGGGGCAAGCGCAGGTCGCGTAGCGGCCGGAGCTTGAACCCGGAATCTTGAAATGGCAGCGCGCTAAACACTCCGAGATTCCGGGTTCGCGCAAGCGCGCGCCCCGGAATGACAGCTAAACCTCCAGCCACTCTTTCCGCACGCCGTCATTCGCCTTCAGTTCTGCCGGCGTGCCTTCGAACACGATTTTGCCGTGGCCCATCACATAGACCCGGTGCGAGATGCGCAGCGCGATCGAGAGCTTCTGCTCCACCAGCAGAATCGCCACCCCGCGCCGTGCGATCTCGGCGATGAGATCGCCGACCTGCTGAACGATCAGCGGCGCCAGGCCTTCGGTCGGCTCGTCGATCATCACCAGTTCGGGATCGCCCATCAGCGTGCGGCAGATGGTCAGCATCTGCTTCTCGCCGCCGGACAGCACGCCGGCGGCCGTATCGGCGCGAGCGGCCAGGTTCGGGAACATGTCGAGCATGTCGTCCGGCCGCCATTTGCCGGGCTTGCGCGGGTCCTTGATACCCAGCAGCAGGTTCTGCCGCACGGTCAGGCCCGGAAAGATGTCGCGATGCTCGGGCACATAGCCGAGGCCAAGATGCGCGATCTTGAAGCTCGGCAAGCCGGCGATGTCCTGGCCCTTGAACTTGATCGAGCCGTGCGGCGGCACTTCGCCCATGATGGCCTTGACGGTGGTCGAGCGGCCGACGCCGTTGCGCCCCAGCAGCGACACGACTTCGCCGGTGTCGATATGCATATCGACGCCCTGCAGGATGTGGCTCTTGCCGTAATAGGCGTGGAGATCCCTCACTTCCAACATTAGGCAGCCTCCTCGCCGAGATAGGCTTCCTTGACCTTCTTATTGCCGCGGATCTCGTCCGGTGTGCCGGAGGCGATCACCTCGCCGTAAACAAGCACCGAGATCCGATCGGCGAGGCCGAACACCACGCTCATATCGTGCTCGACGATCAGCAGCGTGCGTCCTTCGGTGAGCCGCCGGATTGGCTCAACGGCACGTTCGGTCTCCGCATGGCTCATACCAGCCGTGGGCTCGTCGAGCAGGATCACATCGGCGCCGCCGGCGATGGTGATGCCGATCTCCAGCGCGCGCTGCTCGGCATAGGTCAGAAGCCCCGCCGGCACGTCGCGGCGCGCCACCAAGCTGATGTCCTGCAGGATCTGCGCGGTGCGTTCGCGCACCTCCGGCAGGTTGTCGACGTTCTTCCAGAACGCATAGCGATGCCCGGTGGCCCACAGCACCGCGCAGCGTAGGTTTTCCCACACGGTCATCTTGGCGAACACATTGGTGACCTGAAACGAGCGCGACAGGCCGCGGCGGTTGATCTGGAACGGCGGCAGGCCGGAAATGTCCTGGCCGTTCAGGAGAATGGTGCCGCTGCTCGGCTTCATGTAGCCGCTGATCAGATTGAACGTGGTGGACTTGCCGGCGCCGTTGGGGCCGATCAGCGCATGGCGTTCGCCTTTGGCGACCTTGAGATCGATGTTCTGGATCACCTTGGTGATGCCGAACGTCTTTTCGACGCCGTGTAGTTCGATCGCGTTGCTCATGCCGCAACTCCTTTGGCACGGGCTTCGTTGAGCGCGTCGTCCCATCGCGCGGCAATCATCTTCCATGTCATGCGGGCGATGAAGAAGCCGCCGATCAGCAGCACGGTCGCGATGCCCCAGACCCCGCGATTTTCAGCATCGAAGGGAATGCCGAACGCCTTGATGTGCGAGTCGCCTCCGGCATGCACCATGTGGAACACGATCACCTCGACGCACAGGATGAAGCCGACCAGCATGGCCAGCGTCGGTACGAAAGCGATCAGATAGGCCGGGATCATGCGGCCGAGCGTGCCGGCCTTGATCAGCGGCCAGTGCATCATCAACAGGCCAGTAAGGCCGCCCGGCGCGAACAGCACCACGGCGATGAAGATCAGGCCGAAATAGAGCTGCCACACCTGCGTGAGGTCGGACAGCCCGAGCGACAGCAGCGTCACGAAGATGGCGCCGACGATCGGGCCGATGAAGAAGCCGACGCCGCCGATATAGGTGGCGAACAGCACGGTGCCGGATTGCACGGCACCGAGATAGGCGGAGTTGGCGATCTCGAAATTGATCGCCGCCAACGCGCCCGCGATGCCGGCGAAGAAACCGGCAAAACAGAACGCGAAGTAGCGGATCACATGCGGATCATAGCCGACGAATTGCACGCGCTCGGGATTGTCGCGGACGGCGTTGCACATCCGCCCGAGCGGCGTGCGGGTGAGGGCATACATGGCGATGACTGCGATCAGCGTCCAGGCTGCGACTAGATAGTAGATCTGGATCTGCGGTCCGAAACTCCAGTCGAACAGCCGCAGTACCTTGGTGCGATTGGCGGAGACGCCGGCCTCGCCGCCGAAAAACGTGCGCAGGATCAAAGCGGAGGATGCCACGAGTTCGGCGAGGCCGAGCGAAATCATCGCGAAGGCCGTACCCGAACGTTTGGTCGAAACCCATCCCAGCAGCATCGCGAAGATGAGCCCGGCCATGCCGCCGATCAGCGGCACCAGCGGCAGCGGGATCGCAAACTTGTTCCTGGCAATGATGTTGATGGCGTGGATCGCGAGGAACCCGCCAAGCCCGTAATAGACGGCGTGGCCGAACGACAGCATGCCGGTCTGGCCGAGCAGGATATTGTAGGACAGCGAGAAGATGATCGAGATGCCGATCAGGC